>NZ_JAWOTA010000001.1:432995-587418 GCF_033338635.1 Vibrio sp. Vb1755
ACGATCACTTCATTAGTGGCAACCGCGGACCCAAGTGTTTGGACTGGTGATGTGGTGGTACCAAGCACGTCAGAGCTCAATGTGGCGTTGCTTGTTCGTGACTACCAAGACTTATCAGGAAATACCGGTGGCCAGAACACGGCTTACTCCATGCCAATTACACCGACAATACACCTAGACGTTATCAACGATGTTACTGGAGTGGAAAGCGTGACAGTAAGTGGTAGCAGTGAACGGTTTGAAGATGGTGAGTTCATAGATATTAAAGCAGTCGACGCTGATGGTACAGAAGCCACAGGCATGGCTACCGTGCTTTCAGACTCATGGACAACTGATTTAGATCTTTCAGGACTGAAGGAGGGGGTAGTGACGATTTATGTAAATGGTACCAACAAGCTTTCCGCCTCTGCCGAAGAGGCTCAAGCAACATTTAACTATGATCGTTTCGCAAGTACAGCGAGCGTTTAGCTCGCTTTATTTCTTTGGGATTTTTTGTGATATTTATCAAAATAATTGCCTTTATTGATAAGTTACTCGAATTAATGAATCGTCTTAATACAAGGCTGAATAACTATAATAACTAGGCCAATGTTGCTTTTAGGTGTGTATGAAGTGATTGTGATGGTCGCTCGGCAGGTGCTGTGGTGAATGTGTCGCGTTGAAAATCTTTTTAAATATTATATATTTACGCTCGTTTCTATACTCTGAGTATAGTGTTCTGCATGAGGTCGATGGGTAATACCTCGCCTCTTTAACTCGCGATGAAGCAAATTTAATCCTAGCAAGCTTCAGAGCAGTTACTTTTGTGAGTGCGTAATGCGCTCACCTTTTTATTTAAACTTCCTCAGTAACAGTCAATTTGTTGTTTGTTGCTGAGGAGGGCACCTCATAAACTTCTGAATTTCCTCGTGCTTACCTGAAGCGCACGTGACTACAATTTTTGTTAACTTCAGTCCATAAATTAAATTTTTTTAGATAGTAAGATTTTACCATTTTGACAGAGTGGGTGATGTTACTGGCTTTTATTGTGGTTAAATCGCATGTTTTAATAGTAAAAGTCGCCATTTTTTTGGTGTTTTTGATTTCGGGCGATTTTTCTATCTCGTTGAAAATAAATGGCTAAGTAAGTAGGATACGCAGACCAAATCGTACTTGTAAGCCTTATCAGCTTAATTGTCACCGCAGCCATATTTACGATGTTGGTTGTGGAGAATTCAAATGCATTTAGTTTGCAAATTTATACCTAGCTCGAAGCTATCCTCCAACGAGCTATCTTATGTTCTTACACCGGACGAGTGTATAGGACAGCTTTCGCGTTTGCGAAATTCAGATGACATCCTTAGAAACCTCCCTAAAGAATTGGCGCAAAAGATTTCCATCTCTGCCAAAAACACGACCAGCGCATTGCTAGCTGCGATAAGAATCGAATTGGGGAAAGGCAATTGGGTGTCATTATCTACCGTTGCTCGTCGTTCGCCATTGACGGACTCTCAGCTGCAAAGCTTCCCTAGACTTAAATCACTCGTTGACTCTGTATCTGCTTCGAATGAAAGCAAAGCTTTTAAAGCAGGATACAAGCAGGTTACCGACGATGTTGCTTTAGTTCGTAGTTACACGCATGTCCCCTCTGAGCCAAGCCCAGATCAAAAAATCGTTGTCGAGTTTGCAGGGCAGTGGTCTAGCAACGCGGCATGTTTGATGTTGGGAAAAACCGAAGCTCAAAAAGAAAAAGTGACTGTAGGCAAGGCTGATACAGAAAACAAACACCGCAGCCTCGCGATATTTAAAGATCTCGAAGCTGAGGGTAAAACGCTCTATATCAAAATCCCTTGCACTGACCAGCCTCAGCCAATTTTGCTTAAACTCGCCGAAGACCTGCAACCCGTTGATAAAGAAACTCAAATGGATGAGTGGGATAACGTGTTGGTGCCTGTGGTTCCGCTGCACTTCCCTGGTAGCGATAAATCAGATGAAGCTGCAGAAGTGTTTAAATCAGGCTACGTGTATGTTGTTTGGAACAATAAAATTTGGCGCGAAGTGGCAATTACGGAAAATGGTTACTTTTCAGATACGGACATTAATAGTGTTCGTGAAGGCTCTAGACCCAAAAGGCACGCCGATATCTATATGACCAATCCTGAAACAGGCGGTGTTTTCGCTTATGAGCCTTTCCAAATCGTGCAGAACGGCAAGGTGGTAAGTGAAGGCTCTTTGAATGGCTCTGGAGAGGCTCGAGTGTTCAACTTAGTTGAGGAAGAAGTTGAGATAGTCATGACAGGCTATGAACCACAAATCAAAGAAAAGATTGAAACAAATTTGAGCCCTATTAATGCTTCTAGCCCAGTGGAGCGGAGCGCGCAAGGTTACCCTCTCCCGCATATATGGCTTCCCTACAAGATTAAAGGTGAGCCTCAAGAAGTATATTTGGCTTATAACAGTAAACGATTGAGCGAGAGTGAACTATCTGAACTAGAAAGTGATCCCGGAACCAAGGCCATAAAAGTCACTGATCTTAACCATTATAGCAGTGAGAAAAGCTTTAAAATTGGAGACGGTTCTGTTCGTCTGCTCTCAGTATTACCAAGTGCTGCGACCTCAAAACCTGAAAAATACGCAATGTTACGAAGCCAGCTAAATAAAAATGTAGCGGTCGTGTATTTACTTAAATCTGTCGAGATAGTTTTCGAATATCCGGGCTATACGACGCTGGACGAGTCAGATGATTACTTTGAGTTAAGGCAAAGCGATGGTGATTGGTCGCAGCGAGTGTGCTTGCGCCAATGTATAAAAAAAGAGAATGGTTCTAGGTTGATTCGTTTTACTGGTTGGCCTGCAGAGGTTAAAGAAGTGGATCTTCTCCGTGGTTATCAGGGCAATAGTCATCACGGAAGAGATAATAAAACGGTCATTTTTGCTCAAACACCCATTGCGGATTTACTGGCTTATAAGAAAAAAGATCAGACAAGTTAACAAAACAACTTATTCGGGTTGCGTTGTCACACTATTAAACGCGATCGAGAAAGATAACGAAGAGAATATAAGATGAATCTACGTCATACATTATGCTTGATTACTTTAGCGGTCTTATCTGGCTGTAATCAAGAATCGGCCAAGGAACCAGAACAACACGCGCCAAAACCTCAGACGGTTCAAGACCGAATCGCAGAAAAAAATGCTCAACAGTGGGAAGATGGTCGTGTTTATATTACAGAAAACAATTACGTTATTTATGACAAAGAGACGGGTAAACCTAAACACTTTATTTTTAAAGCTAAAGAATGGCCACGTGAAGATCTCACCAATGAAAGCTCTTATGATTTACCACGTGTAGTGTTCCGTTGGGATAATGCCCGAAATGAAGCAAAAGGCCACTATGATCAAAGGGATAAAGTGTGGAGTATCAAAACGGATGGGACGGACTTGCGTCTGGTCGCAGATGAGTTTGTTGGCAAAGTTCGTCTAATGCGTGTCTCTCCAAATAATCGCTACTTGGCTTTGGCCTATTCGGCCTCAGAAGGGATGTTTAAAGTAATTAAAGATCTTAAGACGGGTGAGTATATTGAACTAGGTCGTTCACGTGGCTACCCAGAGTTTCTATGGGCAGAAGACAGCAGCTATCTTTACTACGTAGACAAGTTTAAAGACTGGAAGTACACCTTAGCGACAGGCGACAAACAGCAAGTAGACACAGAGTTTAATGAGTACTCCGTGATTTATGATGGCAAGCGTTATATGGTCGATGAATATGGGGTTGGTGTCTTTGATGAGCGCACGGGAAAGGAGCTTTACTCGATAGTGCCGGATAGTTCACGTTCTGCAGATGAAGCCCGTTTTCGTAAGAAATCAATTAGCCCAACGGGGCGCTATTCTTGGGCCGAAACTAGAACGCACCGTTATCTTATTGATACCCAAAGTAGAACCTTCCAATCAGAAGAAATCGTACCGCGAGCGGTAGGTAAACTGCGCTATTTTGAGATTTTGAGTAAAGATGCGAATTATGCTCGGGATGGAGCGGCACGGGCCATCCTCAGTAAACTAAAAGAAAATAAAGAATTTGGTTCTTATTTAAAATGGGAGCAAATAGGGACGGGCCATAGTGCCAGTAACTCTTCTCTTTACAACGCCTTTGCCAACAATGGTGATTTTGTTAAAGGGGATGAACTGTGAGCACTCATGATACCTGTAACGCGATACCTTTGCGTGCCAATTACTATTTGTTTGGTGCTTATTTTCCTGCTACTCAGGAGGGTAGAAAAAACGTCTATCCAACTTGGCACGAAGAGCCTAGCTTGCTTAAAAATAAAGACGTGACTAATCTTCGCCCTTTAGCAAAAGTGCCGATGCTTAACGTAACCGATAGCGATAGCCCTAAGCTTTGGGCTACCGACCATAAATTTAAGTTATGTTCACTGGGTAACGGAAAGCCCGATCAATATGGGGCTTTTGAGGTCCTGACACCAGAGCACACAATTCATGCTTTAGGTAGGGACCTACCCAAAGAGGGTGAGCAAACCTTCACTTTCCGCTTTCCGCCCTTGCCTTTAATAGCTTCACTTTCTGAGTTAAACCCCAAAGAGTTAGCTACAAAAGTTGCAGAGTTGAGTAGCCAGTTGGAAAACAGCGAAGCAAAACTGACCTTGACAGAGATCAGCATTGAACAATTGGCTAAGCCTTACGAACCAGCTGCGAACGGGGGGCTCAGCGAAGAACAGGCAGAATATAACAAGTGGTATGAAGATGTAAGTGAATCGGGAGAGACACTAAAAGGCTTCGTTTTACCTGTTGTGGCGAGTTGCGCGGTGGTTTTTTCTGATCAAGGCTATGAAAGTGCGACGGTTACTTTGCAAAAATTTGACTCAACCAAAGAAGGTGGGGAATACAAAACGATAGGCTCTTCAGTACAAGCGGCATTACCTGAAGATGAGCATTCAGAAGAAAATGCTAAGCAATATCCATGCGCGATGTTTCACGTTGATCCTGCTGATTTTAAAGAAGGCTTATACAGTATCCGTGTCGAATTTATTCCAAGCCAGATGAAAAATGGTGTTCCACAGTTCATTAAAGACGCTCATATTCAGCAATTTTCTGAAGGCTTAGATACAGTCTACACTTACGAGCTACGTGAACAGATTACCTTTTTTTCAAGCACTCCGTTAGGGAAATTTGCCATTGTCAGTGGCGATATGATCTCCCTTGAGGAATCCTTGATTTATCAATACCCTCAGTACTTTGGAAATATGAAACATTACCTTCACGGTAATGTACAAGGTGTAACAGCCAATACGCCAGCTTCAAGGAGTATTGCGTTACTCAAGAATATCCGAGATGTGTCTGCTCAGCTAGGAGCAGGGCTGCTGAGCGGTAGCTTGCAAGACACTTTAGACCGTGATGGCCGCCAAGCGGTGTTTAATAACGTCTCGAAACTGTATTGGGATGCAGTTAAGTCCGAGATGCCGCCTGCGATGAAAGCGGCAGGCGAATTGTATTACGGTATTTACAGTACGAAAGAAGCGCTTGATAAGTTGCAGGAACTCCACACTCCAGCTATCGCGGGTGTTGGTTGGAAGGCGCTATTTCACGATAAGGTTTTTAACACCAATGAAGCTCGGTCAAGCGCACTAGCACTTTCTTTAGAATCACGTCTGGGTAACCGACGTGTGGTTGCCGGGCGAGTTGCGGAAGCTTGGCTTTCTGGTGGTAAAACCGTTGGTTTTAATGGCTTCGGAACGGGATTGACAGCACTTAGTTTGTATAAAAAAGCTAAACAGCTGGTTAATCAAAATAAAAAGGTTGATAAAGCAGAGCAAGGAACAGAAGAAGTTACAAAAGACTACCTTGCTCAAATTCCAGTTTGGAAGACAGCTAACCATATCCAGGAAGAAAAACTAGAACAGGCTTTAAAAGATGCGCGTGATCAATCTGGCAATCAGATTGACGCCATTCTCGTAAATAGCTCTAGAGGCGCAGGAATAAAAATAGAATTTGCCTTTAACTCGCGTGAAAAAGAGTTAAAGGATCATGCACCTATATTTAAACAGCTTGCTGCTTCTCTTGCCAACGTTTTAGAGAATGAGCCAAACCTTAGAGTAGAGATAGAAGGGCATGCTTGCCAAGTCGGTACCGAGAAAGCAAATATGCAGGTCTCGGCAGAGCGCGCAGAATATGCGAAAAAACTGCTCATGAAGGAGTTCCCTGTTTTTGAAGGTCGTGTTTCGGTAGCCGCTTTTGGTGAAAGTAAACCTGTCTATGTTCCCAAACAAGGTGAAAAAGTCGACCGCAACAACCCTAATCTAAGACAAAACCGTCGGGTTGTAATCCGTATTTACCTGCAATCCCTGAACATATTCTTTCATCCCAGTCGCTATGGCTCGCATGCAATGGAACGCTCTAGGCTTGCTCTAGAAGCTGAGATGGTTGCGCAAGATAAAGCAGAAGTCGCACTGCGAATGGCGATTTTTGACAGTGTCGTTGACGTCGCTTCCTATATTCCTGCTATAGCTCCTGCGGCAAGAGGGTTTATGCTTGCCATAGAGGGGTCAAAGACAGCAATATCTGCGGTGAAAGTGATTGATAGTTTAATGTTGGACTCCTTCCTAGAAGAGTTAAAGCAAAGCCATGAGGTTGTCAGTGAGCTTGAAAGGCTGGCAAAAATACATATCGAGTTACTTAACGATTTGCGACGCAGTAAGGTAGATGTAGGTATTGAATGTAGGTCTTACCAGGAACTCATTACTCACCTTGAGAGCGAAGAAGTTCGTAAGGAGGTATTAAAACGCTACCAACTACGAGCGCTTGCTATTAATGGCTTAGTGTTATTACTCGCTGACCTAGGATCTCAAACCAAACGGAATGCTAATATCTCGTTTAGGTTTTTGGTTGAGCGTTACAAGGTGAAGGAATACATTGAGAACTACATTTTGAGCGATGATTGGTCTGTACATACGATCAAAGGAAACACCTTAGCGGCTAACTGGAAGAACCGTTGTGATAACGAGTACTACACCGAATTATCGACAAAGATGCCACAAGGTGCGCAGCATTGGCCTGCTCCAATAACAACTAATAGTAAAGTTTCTCATCTCTCTATAACCGAAAACAGGGATAGCTTTAAAGCGTCAGGTGCATTTAATCAAATCTTCCCGATACAAACCATGTTGTTTGAACACCCAAATGAAACGATGTTTGATAACTTTACCGAGTCATTTAACCCGCAAGGAAGTGAGTTAAAGAAAGATGAAATCGGCTATTGTCGAATACTAGTTCAGTCAGCTCGCTATGCTGAAAGTGATGAACCGGAATGGATGTCATATGATAGTTGGATTCAGCAATCTAGCAGCAGTCGCCTAGGTCCATACGATAAAGTGAAAGTGCAGTTGATACTTAAAAAAGAACACAAGTATGCGAAGCCAGTTACTATTGGCTATGATCGCGTCGACGGGCTCGAAAATATTAAAGGTCCAGCTTTCAGTGACTGGATGCTGCCAATGAAGGTTAGTGACTTCAAAGCAGATCCTGATGGGCGAATAAGTGCTTTTTACAAGCAACAGGGGATTGATGACGGCGCTACGTTGATTGCTATTGAGCATATTCCCTCATTCCGCTTCGGTGATGTGATGATCGACGGTATGAAACCAATGACCTCTAAAGCAAAGCTAATGTTCTCTGATGCAATGTTCAGTATGGCAGTTTCCGGAGCAGCGATATCGGGTCAGCCAAGCGACTATTTTGCAGAAGCGGATTCCTTTAAGCGCTATGTAAAAGGCGGAGGCTTCCAAAATATGCGTTACTGCTTGGGAATTAGAACAAATCAAGGGCAACATAGTTTTTATTTACCACAAGAGTACAGTCTGGGGCAGAAGTTTGATGATGCTGAAGATGAGTTGCAAATTGGCGCTTTAAGTACAGAAACTAGACTGGTTTTGCTTGATACCTACTTGGGAGAGCAGCAACTGCGTCTACGTGAACAGGACCTTATGGTAGAGAGCTTTACCTTAATGGCAGGTGAGGGAGACAAAAATACCATCCCTATACTTCATGGCATTAAACAGCAATTGGTGGCTATAGACACCAAAGCGTCTGGTTTGAACTTTTTCAGTGAAAGAAAGTGGTACCAATCGGCTGATAATATCTGGCGTGATGGTTTCTCATGGGGAAACAAAAAGAAAGACGATCCTGCCAGTATTTATGTACTGATTTTGGGTGAAAGTCATGAAAAAGCACTTTATGAACGTTTGGGTATGCCGTGGGAAGCAGTGAATATGTGTATTCAACTGGCGCTCGACGGAAATGATGGCAAGCCAGTTAAAGGTCCTCTTTACTTCACCGATATGTATCATATTGGTGAGTTTGCCTATAAAAACGAAGAATGGATGTTTACTGAATCTATTTCAGAAAACCATCGAGAACAAGTTGATGCCATGAGTGAGTTTATAGGTGAAGCTGTAGGTAGTCTCACTAAAGAGAATGAACTATCTAAGATCAAAAACTATACGATGTACTGCATGAGGTTTAACTTGGAATATGTTGCACCAACGGGAGTTAGGTTAAAAGGCCTAAGACCGTTTGGTGGTGTAATTGGTGGTAAAGCGAACTTGGAGCTTTCGGTTGCTCATCTAAAACAAGTCGGATTAAATGGAGTTGATGACTATGATATTGGTCGTGATGCTGTAATTTCTATTCCTTCTTTAAATGCGGATAGTGCTTTGGCTGGTAATTTCTTTAGTGATATGCCTTGGTTAATTGAGAAAGAGTCGACAGAGGAAGGCGTAGACAAGTCTGCGGCTGAAACTTGGAAGCAGTATAACGAATCTCAACGCAAGAAATGGCTGAAAGATTGGATTGAGAAACAACCTGCGGTAACTCAAGCACCCAAGCCCTTGGAAAAGTCACTTGATAACCCTTCCTAGATGCAAAAAAAACCGCCTTCGGGCGGTTTTTCTTTTCTTATGACTTCATACTGAATTTAGAATTTTCTTTTTAAGCCCCATCAACCCACTGCAGAAATGTCGTATTTCTTCATCTTATGGTTGAGAGTGCTCATTGGCAGCGCCAATCGCTCAGCGGCCTTCTTGGTGTGCCAATTACACGCATTTAAGCAATCGATGATCACTGTGCGCTCGTATTGGCTGACAACATCCTTAAGGCTCTTTGAAGCATCTTCTAAATCCGCTTGTGCTGGCTGCTCATAAGCAGGTTGTTCTGGAGTAGGTGAGGCTGCTTTCACTTCGACAGTTGGTACATCTTCTGGGGTTTGTTCACCAAACTCGATATGAGTGATGGTTTCAAAATCGGACAGTAGTACCGAGCGCTCGATGATGTTTTTAAGCTCACGCACGTTCCCTGGGTATTGGTAGGCAAGCAGCTGTTTACGTACATTGGCACTTAACCCTGGCGCTTGCGGCAAACCTAGCGTGTTGGTTGTGTGTTGCACGAAATGTTCAGCAAGGGGAATAATGTCCGACTTACGGGCTCTCAGGGGCGGCAATGTTATAGGGAAGACATTTAAGCGATAGAACAAGTCGGCACGGAATCCGCCATCTTTGATTTGCTGCATAAGATTACAGTGGGTTGCAGCGATAACGCGCACGTCCACTTCAATCTCTTTGCTAGTGCCGATTGGGCGAACTTTACGTTCCTGTAGCACACGCAGCAATTTTGCTTGCAGTAGCATTGGCATATCGCCAATTTCATCTAGGAAAAGCGTGCCGCCGTTGGCTGCTTCAAACAAACCGACTTTGTCTTTGTCTGCGCCCGTAAATGAACCTTTCTTATGCCCAAAGAGTTCTGACTCTAATAACTGCTCTGGGATTGCGGCACAGTTTTGTACGATCAAAGGTTGTTCTGAACGGTTAGAGTTTTCGTGAATGTATTTCGCGATCACTTCTTTACCAGCGCCCGTTTCACCACGCAACAGAACGTCGACAGGAAGAGATAGCACCTTATCAAGACGATTCAATACATTGAGCATTTCTTCGCTCTCTGCAATAGGACCTTGATAGGCTTTCTGGGTACGTTTTTTGAGCTGAGTGTTCTCGCGCACTAGGGCTTGATTGTCGGCATTGAGATTTTTTATTACTTGCCCGTATTGCTCTAACCAAACGGCTTGGCGAATATTACTCGCAGCCATACGACAAAACTCAGTCAAGGCTGCCTCGTTATCGATGACGTTCAAATCGAGTAAGACTAACAGTCCAATGGTTTTGCTTTCGCTATCAATCAAAGGCCAAGCCAATAAGTTCTCGCTTTTTAATCCCAGTGTCTGCTCAGTTTGATAGATGCTTTCGCAGTCATAGCCGTTGTACTTATACAACTCGTTAATCAACACCACTTCACCATTACGAATGGCAAAGTTGAATGGATCGTTCTCACTGGCTGAGTCTAACTGTAATGCTTCCCAAGGGTGGGAAACGATAGTTTTATCGTTATGGTGAGCGGTACTTGGAATCAACGCCTGCCCAGTCTGGTCCAAAACGTAAATGATGCCGTGCTTTGCGAGGGTCATTTGTCTCGCAGCGGTCAACACGGCATCCAAGGTTTGGGTAAGCTGGCTGCGATCAGCCAAAGACTGACTGATCGCAAGTAGGGCGTTACTAAGTTCGCTATGGTTAGCTGAACGCATAGGTTAGTGTTCCTTGCTCATCGACAGACACTTCGATTTGCGTATGTGAATCATCCTTGTCATGCACTAATAGCTGAGTCGATAGTTGCGGCAGCAACTGACGGTTGATGACCGCGTCGATGTTACGCGCGCCCGTTTCAGCAAGGCGACAGTTACCTAGTACGAACTCAACCAAGCTTTCTTCGTAGCTCAGAGACAACTTGTGATGGCTCTGTAGACGCTGAGAAACTTTGTTCAGCTTGTGGTGAATAATTTCTGTCATTGCTTCATCAGACAGCGGAACAAATGGTAGTACTGACATACGTGCCAACAGCGCCGGCTTGAAGTGTTGGTTCAAAGTAGGGCGAATAGCTTCTGCGATGATGTTTGCATCGATGTCTTTGGATTGATGAACCAAAGATTCGATCTCATGCGTCGCAAGGTTACTGGTCATGATGATCAGCGTGTTCTTGAAGTCGATTGTGCGGCCTTCGCCGTCGTTCAGCGTGCCTTTGTCGAACACTTGGTAGAACAGGTTCAACACTTCAGGGTCGGCTTTTTCCACTTCATCAAGAAGAACAACAGAATATGGACGTTGACGAACCGCTTCTGTCAGCATGCCGCCTTCACCGTAACCTACGTAACCCGGAGGTGAACCGATTAGGCGAGATACCGTGTGCTTCTCTTGGAACTCAGACATGTTAATGGTCGTCATAAAGCGCTCACCACCAAACATTTGATCAGCAATTGCACGAGCAGTTTCGGTTTTACCCACGCCACTTGGGCCAACCAGCAGGAATACGCCTGTTGGTGCGTCTGGGTTGCCTAAGCCTGCTTTTGCGGTTTGAATGCCTTCAGACAGTGCATCGATAGCGTATTCTTGGCCTTTGATGCTTTGTGTTAGGCTTTCTTTCAGTTTTAGCGTGGTTTCTGCTTCGTCTTGAAGCATCTTACCCATTGGAATACCAGTCCAGTCCGAGATCACATGGCTGACTTCATCTGGGCCCACTTCAAAGTGAACCAGTGGGTTGCCATTGCGGATTACATCTAGCTGTTCTTGGCAGCCCGAAATTGCAATGCGAACGGCTTCTTCATCCATTTCTGCATATGGAGAAACGTCTTGCTCTTGTTCTGAATCTTCGTCTGCAACAAGCTCTTCTTCGTTTGTTTCGCCAAAGACCAGTTCATGTAAGCGAGAGCGTAGAGCAATCATCTCTTGGATCTGCTCTTTTTCTTTGTGCCATTGCGCTTCTTGTTCTGCTAGCTCTTCTTTCGTTGTTTCCATTGCCAGTTTTAGGTCTGGAATGTTAGCAAGGCTGTGCTTGTCGCCAGTTTGCTGCAGAGCATCACGCTCAAGTGCTTCAAGCTCGCGCTGTTGAGCTGCAAGTTCTTGCTGCAGAGTCTCAACAGAAGCAGGAATGGCATTAAGGCTGATGTTCACTCGTGCACACGCCGTATCTAGTACATCGATCGCTTTGTCTGGCAGTTGACGGCCAGAGATGTAACGAGCAGAAAGTGCTGCCGCAGCAGTGATAGCATCGTCACGCACGTAAACGTTATGTGACTTCTCGTATGCTGGGCGCAGACCACGAATGATCAATGCTGCTTGCTCAGGAGACGGTTCGTCGAGTTTCACCAATTGGAAACGACGCGCAAGAGCAGGATCTTTCTCGAAGTACTTCTTGTATTCCGACCATGTTGTCGCAGCGATGGTTTTCACTTCACCACGCGCTAGGGCTGGTTTTAGCAAGTTTGCCGCGTCGCTGCCGCCCGCTTGGTTACCACCGCCAACAAGGGTGTGTGCTTCATCGATGAAAAGAATGATAGGGGTTGGCGAGTTTTTCACTTCATCCAATACTGCGTTTAGGCGTTTTTCGAATTCGCCTTTTACGCTTGCACCAGCTTGCAGAAGACCCATGTCCAGGCCGTAAAGCTCAACACCTTTGAGGTTGTCTGGTACGTCACCTTGTACAATCTTAAGTGCCAAGCCTTCTACTACTGCGGTTTTACCAACGCCCGGTTCACCAACAGCAATAGGGTTGTTTTTACGGCGACGAGCAAGAATGTCCACGATTTGGCGGATTTCTTGGTCGCGGCAGAAAACAGGGTCGATTTCGCCTTTGCGTGCTTTACCAGTGAAGTCGGTTGTGAACTTGCTCAGTGCTGAACCATCTTCACGAGCTTGTGTTTTTTCTGAAGTAGCAACTTGCGCCTCAATAGAGTGGCTTGTTAGCTCTGCAAAGTTACGCTTAAGGCTGTCAGGGTTTACCGCTTCAAGGATAGAGGCGTAACCATGTTGGCCGTAACGGAGAGGGTTGCTAACAAGAGTAAGGAGCAGGGCACCAGAGCGGATTTGTGTTTCGGATAGATCTAAAGAAGAAACCAGCCAACTTTCTTGCAACCATTCGATTAATAAAGCAGAAAAAACAGGTTTGCTGCCATTTCCTTTGGCGTTGGTGTCGAGTGTGGATCGAACCGATTGTCTTAATAAGTTCTCAGAACAATCAAAATGACTCAATAAGACGTCAAAATCACTATTTGGCCTTTCTAATAGACTCAGTAAATAATGCTCAATTTGAACTTCGTTTGCTTTTTCAGAGACTGCAAGTGCAGCGGCGTCTTCTAATGCTACTTTTGCAATCGGGTGTAGACGCTGAATTAATGAAGAAAGGTTTATATTTATCATAGCCATTTTATTCTTTAGAGGAAAAGAGGTAGCGGCTATTATACTAAAAGTAATTGCGCTCTTTTTTTATCAAGATATTTTGACTATCGTTTGTTGGTTATTTTTAATGATTATTGTGACATTAATGTTTGTGGTTATTTTAATGGCGTTGTTATTCTAAATTAATTGATAGTAAAAGTGTCGGATTTATTAGTTTTAATGACTTTATTTACACGGTTTTATATGGTTATTTTCACTTTTTAAAGTTAGAACAATTTATTATTATCTTAATCCAACTTTTTGGTTTTTTATCCAATAAATTGTACTCAATATATTAGTGAACAATGCCTGGCATTACTTAAATTGTTGTTTTTGTTTGACTTTTAAAGTTGGCACGGACTTTGATTGTACCAACTAGTCGCGGTGATAAGCGATTTGGTGATTTAAACAAAACAGATTTTAGAAAAGGAAATAGCGATGCCAACTCCAGCATATATGTCTATCCAAGGTGAGACTCAAGGCCATATTACTAAAGATACTTACTCTGCAGATTCAGTAGGTAACACATGGCAAGAAGCTCACGTTGATGAGTTCCTAGTACAAGAACTTGATCACGTGCTAACAGTTCCACGTGATCCACAAAGTGGTCAGCCAACTGGTCAACGTGTACACCGTCCACTTGTTGTAACTAAAGTTCAAGATCGCTCATCTCCACTACTATTCAACGCACTAGTATCTGGCGAAAAACTTCCTGAGTGTGTGATCCGCTTCTACCGCACTTCAGTTCAAGGTAAACAAGAGCACTACTACTCAATCAAATTGATTGATGCGCTACTTGTCGATATCCAAACTCGTATGAACCACTGTCAAGACGCAGCAACAGCTGACCGCGTGACAGAAGAAGTGCTTAAGTTCACTTACCGTGCGATCGAAGTAACTCACGAAAACTGTGGTACTGCGGGTAACGACGACTGGCGTGCTCCACGCGAAGCTTAATTGCTCGTCGCGTAAAGATTCAGGGCCAACGATTGTTGGCCCTAATTCGATTATTTGTATCAGGTAAAAGATATGGTGAATGACGTAGAATTTAAATTTGAAGTGCCTGGATGTGGGCATGAATTTCGGGTCGAGAGCTTTCATGTTCATGAAGAGTTATCTAAGCCTTTCCACATCAATCTCTCATTACTTTCACTTGATCCAGATATCTCGTTCGATGAGTTAATACGTAAAGCAGGAACATTGACACTTTACGGACAAGGTGTTGGGGCTGCGCGTGTGTTCAACGGCGTGGTGAATGAAGTGCGTTACTTAGGAACTGGACGTCGTTTTTCTCGTTATCAATTAGTCTTGGTTCCTCAAGCTTGGTTCTTATCTCAGCGCCAAGATTGTCGTATTTTCCAGCAAAAGTCAGCGCAAGACATCATCACAGAAGTACTCGATGATGGGGCAGTCACCGATTACCGATTTGAAGTGTCGGGTACTTATCCTCCAAAAGAATACGTTCTGCAATACCGTGAGTCTGACTTGCACTTCGTGCAGCGTATGATGGCTGAACACGGTATGTGGTATTACTTTGACCATAGCGATTCAAATCATACGATGGTCATTGTCGACAGTAATGACGCGATTGCACCTTTGATAAGCTCGCCACTAAATGCTTCTTACATTGGGCCGATTGTTTATCATGCCGATGGTGGCGGTGTTGCCGATCGCGAACATATCTCTGATCTCGAGTTAGTTAACCGCGTTAGAACAGGACAGGTTACGTACACAGATTACAACTACGAACACCCTAAAATTCCACAAGAGATGACACAGGCTGGCGAGCTAGACCAAGATCTCAAGCAGTTTGATTATCCTGGACGATACGTTGACCCGCTGATGGGTCAGGTGAGAACCACGGAGTGGATGTCGGAACACATAGTCGATAATCAACAAGTGGAAGCAACGAGTGACGTAATGCGCTTAGCATCTGGTTACAGCTTTAACGTCAGTGACCACCCGCGTTCTGAGATTAACCGCGATTACCTTATGTTGTCTGTAATGCACACAGGTCAAGATCCGCAAGTGCATGAAGATGAAGCGAGTGGTATGCCAACCACTTACTACAACCAGTTCTCGTGTATTCCACGTGATGTGGTGTTTAAAGCGCCTAAACTAGCAGCACCAGTGGTTGATGGCCCTCAAACGGCGGTTGTTGTAGGACCAGAAGGTGAAGAGATTTACACCGACAAGCTTGGTCGAGTGAAAGTACAGTTCCATTGGGATCGCTACGGTGATAACAACGAACATTCAAGCTGTTGGATTCGTGTAAGCCAATCCATGGCGGCGCCAACATGGGGCGCAGTTTATTTGCCGCGTATTGGCCATGAAGTCGTAGTGACTTTCCTTGAGGGGGATCCAGATCGTCCGTTAGTTACGGGCGCAGTTTACAACGGTTTGCATTTCCCACCGTACTCTTTGCCAGAAAACAAAACTCGTACCACGTTCCGCACGCAAACGCACAAAGGAACAGGTTACAACGAGTTGAGTTTTGAAGACGAAGCGAACCAAGAAGAAGTCTATATTCACGCTCAAAAAGACATGTCGACCAAGGTGCTCAACAACCGTTACCGTGATATCGGTCAAGATGAATTCTTGAAGGTTGCACGTCACCAAACGAATGAAGTTCATGGTGACCATAAAGAAACCATTCATGGACATAAAACGACACAAGTAAACAGTACGTTTACCGAGACAGTCGAGCAAGACGTTACCGTCACATACAACGCGAACGAAGCCCAGTATGTGAAAAACAATTCTGACTTAGAAATTGGTGATAACCGTACGACTAAGATCGGTAAAAATGATGACTTAGATATTGGCGAAAACAGTAACCTTACTATCGGTGCGTCTAAGAGTTCAGATATTGGTGCGGATGATAACCAGACGATTGGTGGCAACTTAACGGTATCAGTGAAAGGGAACACCGCTTATAAAGCCGATGGTGCAACGCAAATTATCAGTGGCGACAAGATTGTATTGAAAACGGGTGGTTCCTCTTTAGTGATGAACAGTGATGGTTCAATAAAGTTATCAGGCTCGGCTATTACGATCGAAGGCAGTGACAAAGTCGTCGTGAAAGGTGGCAACGTAGTGGTTAACTAACAATGGAAAAACAACCTCTTACAACAGAAGTAATATCAGAGCAGCAAGCCGAATCAACGGCTTGCTTTTCGCGTTTTGGAAGAATAGTGGCTATCAATGAGTCTACGGGCAGTGTGCGAGTTGATTTTGATGGTAACCCATTTAAGCAGCCACTCACTGCGAGACTAGGACGTGGCTTTCGTCGTTCTGAGCTGCAAATGGCTATCGATAATCGATTAAGTTGTCGAGTTGAATTTTTGAACGACGACTTAAGCTTGCCTCTTGTGACGGACATTTTCTTCTCCATTCTGGATGACTCTGACGAGTTTGTATTGCGAGCGAAGAAGATGGTTATCGAGACAGAACAAGAGTTGGTAGTCAAAAGTGGTGAGACAGAAACTCGCTATAGCGGGCGCGATGGACGAATTACCACTAAAGCGAAGTACGTCACCTCTCAAGCAGAAAAAGCACAAAAAATTCAAGGCGGAACGATCGCAATTAACTAATTACCTAGCATTAGCTAATTTACGTCGAGTTAGCTAATTACTTTGTATTAACTAATTGCAATCGCGTTATGGCACGCTAATAACGGATAACTAGATGCGACAAAGAATCGGTGTCGAGCACCTAAAGGCACCCATAACCAATCAAGAAGTCGAAGGCGCGTTAGCAAAAGCTGAGCGCGCTGTGAACGACCTTTCCCAATTGCCAGTAACATGGCTGGATTTCTGTAATGAAAAGCTGTCCATTGCTTCTGAAAGTATCGGTTTTTTAATCAGGCAGCGAGTTCAAATTCACAAAAGGGGTTATCCAAGTCGTGAGTTGGCGTATCTCAAGCTGATTGAACGCCAAATTGAAGAACTGAAGCAGGTGTACTTGTCGTTTTATCGGTTAGCACCGGGGTTGATTCATCAGTTAAGAGGCCAGGAGCCAGAAATCTACAGCTGGCTGATGCTACAAGGCGAGTTGGGCTCAGCGTTGGATAACCTTTTGTGCGGCTTGAGTTTACTCGAAGATATTGACGCTAAAACCGCAATGGTCATTGCCGTACAATCTCCGGTTGAATCTATGGATAGCACGCTTTCGGAGCTTATTGAGGGTAATGCGACATCCAGTGCGTTTTACTTTGAATGCTTACGTGTACGTCAAACATTAAGTGTTTCTCTCATCAAGCGCTGGCACAAAGCCAGCATCATTAGCTCTCATGTTGCTTTGCCACTGCTCGCTTTACAAGACGTGAAAGAGGGGATTGATTGGCTCAATGACAATGCAGGCAGCGAACAATATCTATTTGAACGTTTGATTACCAAACGTGACAGAGGCACTTGGCTCCGTCAGTGCTTTGGCATCGAACCAAATGGATTACCATCAGCGCAAGTGCTCACTTATGCCAAGTTACTTGAGTTAAAAGAGTTTGAGGCGTTTGATATCTCTTCTTCATTAGCACCTGTTGATTTTGCGCTGGGTGGTGATTGGAAACTGGTACCCCAAATCATCGAGCACTTGGAAA
The DNA here is from genome assembly GCF_033338635.1 of Vibrio sp. Vb1755. NCBI lineage: Bacteria > Pseudomonadati > Pseudomonadota > Gammaproteobacteria > Vibrionales > Vibrionaceae > Vibrio > Vibrio sp. Vb1755. The sequence continues at coordinate 450,894 of NZ_JAWOTA010000001.1, forward strand.
GTCTGGAGGAAGGTGAAGCTGAGGGTGAAATTTGGCTTCAAGCCTTGTATGTCGTCTACGGAAAGCTTCTTCCTCTGAATCCGCAAGATGTTGGTGTCGAGTATGAATGGGAAGAGATTGTCGATCTGCTCAATGAGTGGGTGGAAGATGAAAAATATATCCAAAATCTACCAAGCCGCTTGGGTTACGCATTGAGCTTCGAGTCTACGTTAGCTGCGATGCAAGATTCTAACGTTGATGTGCTGTTCCGCGATTGGCTATGGCGTCAACTCTGTATTCAATCCAGAGCCTACGTGCCTTGGGATATGGCAATGCCGATTCATCAACAAGACTGGAACTTTAACAATTTAAAGGCCGCACCTTCTGCGAGCGAACGATTCAACTTAAGGAATAGCAATGCAGTTATGGGATATTGAGGCGTACCCTGAGCTATCACTCAAAGGTCGTTTTCAACGTGACGAAAACGGCGATGAAGTCTGGGTTGTAGTCGCCAAACGCACATGGCAATTCGATGGTGTGGTTTGGCACGAATTAGGTGAAAGTGAAATCTTCGATGATCCCCAATATTTGGGCGAAGAAGGCTTCTCTGCGATGAAAGTTGACCACGAGTTCGCGTATACCAAAGAAAACACAGATGTACTTGTTTACGGCAAAGCGCGCAGCTACGCGAAAAAGCCAGTGACATACCAAGAGTGTCGTGTGCTGATTGATGGTCATATCGATAAGACTCTCGCTATTCACGGGGAACGCGTATGGGTTGAGCATGCTGGCAGTATCACGCTGAGCAATCCAGTCCCATTTATTGAAAAAGACATTGATTACACTTGCGCGGTAGGCGGTGATTTACGTAACCGAATAGGTGGTGGGGTTGCCGACTCCAACAAAGAATTGCTTGAACAGAAAGTGCCCTCGATTTTTTATCCCCGAGAGGACTGGAGTGCCGCCGCGAAAAAACTACGCGTTGCGGGGTTCGGGCCAGTGCCTCCGTTCTTTGAGTCGCGCCAGAAGCTGGCCGGCACGTTCGATGACGATTGGATTGAGAATCGCAAGCCAATGTTGCCACTCGATTTTGATAAGCGGTTCTTCCAAAGCGCGCCTATTGATCAACAGTGCAAAGGCTTCCTTCGTGGGGGGGAGCGTTTGATGATGAGTGGCTTTTGTCATGATGACACGCTTTCATTTCGAATTCCTAAAGAAAAATACCGTGCGATCGCGACGTTCAAAGATCAAAGTTATCAAGCTGATATGGCGATGTACACCTTATTCGTTGATGCGGAAAAGAAAACTATATCAATCAGTTACACCGCTGCGTTTCCTTGTCAGGGCAAGGAGCATTTGTTGGTGTCGACATCCATCACTAAGTTGGAAGAGGTAAGCGAGCATGCATAATTCAACAGGCCGTTACGTGCTAGGGATGGAAGTGATGACGCCAACCGGTATGAATTTAGATATTGCTAGTGCAGTTTCGTATGCTGACTTAGGAAGATTCGACCAATGTGTAGGGGATGATGGTATCGAGCGTTTTACTTACGCCAAAATCGAATACACCAAAGAAAGTGAGCAGTCTGAGAAAACGTGTGAGTTAATCACCCACTTGCTTGATTCATTGTTAGCACAGTTACCACGTTCATTGAGACCAATACCTTTGCTTATAGCGGTGCCTGCGTCTGTTTCACTAGTAAAGGTGCAAGAATGGCTTGGTGAAAGTAACTATGCTGAATTTCTCTCTGTGGTGAATGCTGTTCATGCCAGTGGGCCCAGTTTCGTTCTCCAGGCCATGAAATCATTGGATAAATATGATGCTATGATGTGTATCAGTGTCGATTCCTTGGTGAGTTCGATGCAAACACTCATCGACGATGCGATGGTAATGAGTACCAATAATCCATGGGGCGTTATTCCGAGCGAGGGTGGGGCGGGTTTAATTCTTTGTCGAAAAAACACCGTAGAAACATTGAAACTTAAGCCTCAAGCGCAGCTTGGCTACATTGATACGGAATTAAACACTTCAGACCGAAGAGGCATGTTTCGACTTGTTCAACGTGCGAGTAAAAAGCTCGATTCATTTGGTGAAGTGTATTCCGATATGACGAACCTGCGCATGCATTCGGAAGATTACGGCTTTGCTCTGGGGGCGAAAGCAGAACGATTCACGAACCCAGAACAACCGCAGCTTATCAATGAGTTGTGGGGCACAATGGGTAGTTGTTCTTCTCTCGCTTTAATTGCCTTTGCGGTCAGAGAGCACCACTTTAAGCAACCAACTACATTGTTAATGTTCGACTTTCATGGTGACAAAGGAGTTCTCCAATTACTGCAATGTTAGTGGGCACTCATCGATCAAATGGCAATGAAAATATACTCATATTATTAGGTTGAAGTTTGTAACACGAAAAAGCGTATAACTCATGCAGTGAAAGCGTAAGTAAAAAGGTCTAATAAGTTAGTAATAATAACTAAAATAATAGGCTTACTGTTTGTTTTAAATACCAACCTTGATACAAGTACGTTCAAGAAAATATTATTCAATTCTAATAATATTTATTCTATGAAAGAGTACTAAGTGTCTAATAATCAGAGTACAGCCAAAGGATATATCGATCAGTTGGTTGTTAAAGCTATTGAGAAAAAGAAACTGAATGAGCAAAGGCTAGCAGAAAAAAATAAGCCGAAGCTTGAGTACGTGCTTTTTTCACAGTTTGATGTATTAGACAAGCTTCCTTCTAAAAATGGTAAGACAACGGTTTACCATCTTGCAAAAAAAGGGCAGCCAGAGAAGCAAATCTGTTGCAAAGTTATCAATGATGACTCGCCAGAATTTGCGAGCAAAATGTTGATTAACGAAGCGAGCAGGCTGGAGCTTTCTCAACACCCTAGCGTGGCTAACTTTGTAAAAATCGGCAACGAATTCGAACGCCCATATTTGATGTACGAGTGGATCCAAGGTGAATCACTGGCAGAAAAAATGGAGCGTCATTCTTCTAAAGGCTTCCGCCACGACCACATCGCTTGGTTGGTGTATCAACTCGCTGGCGCTCTAGAGTTTATGCATACAAGAGGTATCTGCCATCTTGATATTAAACCATCTAACGTATTAGTGAGTGAAGGCGATTACGTTAAGCTCATTGATTTCGGCGCTGCTCGTTACATTGGAGAGACAGAACCATACGCAGAGGCAAGCTTGAGCTACGCTTCCCCTCTTTATATAGAAACTGGCATCGCGGAACCGCAAGATGATGTTTACTCTCTCGCTTTGCTCGCTGGACATCTATTTTTAGGCTCAATATTTGGTGATGCTTGGAATAAGCAGTTAAAAGACCGAAAGCGTCCGGCTTTGATCCCGGCTCATATTTGGAAATTGCTGAAAGAAGTCATCAACAAACCAAGAGGGCATGGCTATACCGCTATTTCTTTTGCTCAACAGTTAGCGCGAATCGATACGCAATCAATTAGCTCAAATTCTAACGCACCAATTTTCAGTAGCTTGCGTAACGCGGACTTGCTGCTTACACACTGTAAGCCAAATGATAAAACGGCGTATGGTCGCTTTAAAATATTAGAGGCGAGCTTAGTGTTGAGTGTGCTGGCAACAGCAGGAAGTTATTTGTATCAACAGAATAAAGATCAATTGGATGCCATTTTTTCCCGAGGTGTCACTACTGTAACTCACGTTATTACGCCCTCTGAAACGGCTTCTTTTTTGGCTCAGCCTCCATGGAAAATCAAAGAAGAATTGTCTCAAGCTACTCAGAGTATTGATATGACAGTAGCTTATCGAACAGCATATCAAGCTCAGCAGTTAAGCCTCTCGAATTTATATGAAGAAAAACAGGCTCAGTTAACGTCGTATCAATCGTTAGCGGATGGCTTACCAATGGCATTAGTCGAATTACGTAAAGAGCTTGTCACCTTGCGAGAAACCCTTGTTCGTGACGGTGCCCTGTTTCCATATGCGGATGAGGCGTTGACTAAAGTGATGTCTGGATTAAATGTCGCGTCTATCGATTCCATGAAAGTATCTGCCATAGCTGGCAGTCGAGATAAGCAGATTGCTCGCTTAATTTTAGATGGTGAAGCTAAGCTCGCAGAAAATGAAATGAAAGAGGCATGGTTGTTAAACCAGTCACAAGCCTATTTCTACAACCAAATCTTACCAAAGGCTGTGATGGAAAATATTAATGACTCCATCGATAAACATGCAGAGGCGCACTTTTACACCAAAGCAATTGAAGAAGCTGAATTAGCCAAAGCCTACTTCGGTAATACGCCAGAACTAGACAAAAAAATAAAGGATTTAATCGTCGCAAGAAGCGAATTTATTTTGTTTAGCACCGTGATGGAGCAATCCGTTTACGACAAACAAAAGCTACATGAATCCCTTGCCGATTTAGAACGGAATGCACCAAGTAAATTTACAGAAATCACGAAAATTCTAGATAGCATGGCGTCGGATGCGATAGAGCAGAGCCATCGATTATCTAAGCCAGCAAATGGCGCAATTGCGGTAGCGCGTGCGTTGAGAGATTACTTGACTGAAGGAGACGTGAATTTTGTCCAACATTGATATCGATCGTCTGCTTAATCCTATTTCTGATGAATCTCCAGTGGGAAACGATGCCCGTTACGAGTTTTGCTATGAAATGATGGAGTCCGAAGTGAAGAAATTCGGTTCCTTGTTTGGCGAAACAGTAGATTGGAGCGTGGTAAAAACGCACGCGACCGAAGTTCTAGAGCACCACAGCAAAGACTTAAAAGCCATTTGTTACCTCGTTCGCGCGCTAACAGAAGAGTTTGGTCTGCAAGGCTTTGAACAAGGTCTAAAGCTGCTTAGTGAGGCGTTAAGTCGCTTTGGCGTTGAATTGTATCCTTCCCGAAAGCGGGGTCGAGATGGCGCGGTCGAATGGTTGAACCATCAGTTTAAACTGGTCAGCAGCAAGTTAGCGGAAAGTGCTCAGTCATGGGATTTGGTATCAAACTGCATTTCGATTATTGAAGAAGTGCAGCGCCAGTACGACGAGGTTTACCAAGACTCAGAAGCGGATTTCTTTGAGATTCGCACTCAACTCAATGTTTTATCTCAACAAGCGGCGGCTGATGAGCAGAGCGATGAAGCAGTCGTTAACGTCGAACAAGCGGCGCCTGCACCAGCTACGCAGCCTGCCGCCGCAGAAACGCCAGCGCAGAGTGAAGTGCAAACCGCACCGGTGAAGGCGGTTCCGCCGGCCCCTAAACCTGCGCCAGTTAAGAAAGCGGTAGCAAAAGAAGTCGATGTCGATACGGACTTCTCTTCGCCGACGGCTTCTAAGCGCACCTTGAAGAAGGTTGCGGAAGTCATGCTTCATGCGAACCCAAGTGATCCGCTGGCTTACCGGATTTATCGTCATCTGACTTGGGATGACATTGATGGTCTACCCGACCACCAAAATAATCAAACGCCTTTGAGCTTGGCAGTGTCGTCCGATCAACAAGCGGAATACCGAGATAAAGCTGAACAAGAAAGCGACATCGACACCATTAAGCGTTTGGAGCGCACATTAACGGATGCGCCGTTTTGGCTGACGGGCCATTACTTCGTGTATTCGATGCTTAATAACTTGGGCTTTGATGATGCAGCGCTTGCTGTGAAACAAGAAGTGACGCGTTTTGTTGAATCACTAGAGGGCATCGAGCACCTCTCATTTAAGAATTCTATACCATTTGCAGATGAAGCGACCTTGAGCTGGTTATCGACTCAAGATACTACTTCTTCGACTTCTCAACCCGTTGTTCAAACGGTTGTGATTTCGCAGGAAGACTCGCTGCCAGTGGAGGATATCACTCTAGAAAATCTAGGGGAATGTGCCGCAGAGCTTGCCCGCAAACTTGAGCTGGATAGCTCGGGACGTGGGCAGTTCATGCTGTATTTACAATTGATAGCAGCTTACCAGTCTGTTGGATTATACCCGTTGTGTTTGCCGTATCTTGAGAAGGGGTGGGAAGTACAAAAAGCGTTTAATCTCGCGAGCTGGGAACCCCACTTATCGTCACAGTTAGAAGACCTAATTCGAAAAACACTCCATCGGTTATTTGGAAGCAAGGATCTTCTACCTGAGAAGTATGAAGAGTGGAAAGCAATTTACGACTAATTAAAGAGTTAGATAAGGAACGAATTATGTCACGTGACGGCTCGGTGGCTCCTAAAGAGCGAATTAATATCCGTTATGTTCCAGCAACTGGCGATACGCAAGAAGACGTAGAGCTGCCGCTAAGCATGATGGTAGTTGGCGACTTTACTGCGCGTGCAGATGAGACACCAATTGAAGAACGTACTCCAATTAACATCGACAAAGACAACTTTAACGAAGTGCTAGAGGGCATGTCTCCAAACGTTAAAGTCAACGTTGAAAACCGTCTTTCTGATGAAGAAGGCGGCCAGATTGGTGTTGATCTGACGTTCCAAAATATGAAGGACTTCTCTCCTGAAGCGATCGCGAAAAGTGTACCTGAACTAAACAGCCTACTTGAGCTTCGCGAAGCCTTGGTTGCACTGAAAGGTCCTCTAGGAAATGTTCCTGCGTTCCGTAAGAAGATCGCATCGGTTCTTCAAGATGAAGAAGCGAGAAAGAAACTGTTGGATGAACTAAGCATTGGCAACGACCAAGACGCGAAAGAAGAGTAAGGGATATCATGTCTGCAGAAGCACAAGCGCCAGAACAAGAAGCAGCCTTAGTTGAATCAGGCTCACTTCTGGATAGCATTCTTAACGAAACACGTTTAAAGCCAAGTGATGAAGGTTTTGACGTTGCAAAACGCGGCGTAGAAGCATTCATCAGTGAGCTACTAAGCAGTTCGAACACAGAGAAAGTCGACCAATCTCTGGTTGATCTGATGATCTCTGAAATCGACCAAAAATTGTCTAAGCAAGTTGATGCAATTCTTCATAACGAAGAAGTTCAAGCGATTGAATCAACGTGGCGTGGCCTCAAGTACCTGGTTGATCACACTGACTTCCGCGAGAACATTCAAATCGAACTGATCTCTGCGAAGAAAGACGAAGTTCTTGATGACTTCGAAGACGCTCCAGAGGTGGTGAAGTCTGGCCTGTACAAGCAAATCTACACACGTGAATACGGCCAGTTCGGTGGTAAACCTGTTGGCGCCGTCATTTGTGATTACGCTATGTCTGCTTCGTCGCCTGACATCAAACTGATGGAATATATGGCGAACGTAGGTGCAATGTCTCACGCACCATTCATCACGTCGGCATCGGCTAAATTCTTTGGTCTAGACAGCTACGAAGAGCTGCCAAACCTAAAAGATCTTAAGTCTGTATTCGAAGGCCCACAGTACGCGAAATGGCGTGGTCTGCGTGAGCACGAAGATGCACGTTATTTAGGTCTATGTACGTCTCGCTTTATGTTACGTACGCCTTACTCTGTTGAAGATAACCCAATCAAGGCGTTTGACTACGATGAGCAAGTGACAGACAGCCATGATAACTACCTATGGGGCAACTCAGCGTACGCGATGGCGTCTAAGATCAGTGAATCATTTGCTAAGTACCGTTGGTGTCCGAACATTATTGGTCCTCAAAGCGGTGGTACTGTACAAGATCTACCGGTTTACAACTTTGAAGCTATGGGTCAAATCGAGACTAAGATCCCAACCGAGATCCTGGTTTCTGACCGTCGTGAGTACGAGCTAGCGGAAGAAGGCTTCATTGCGCTAACCATGCGTAAAGGTTCTGACAATGCGGCGTTCTTCTCTGCAAACTCTGTTCAAAAACCAAAAGTGTTTGCGAACACGCCTGAAGGCAAACAAGCCGAGATGAACTACAAGCTAGGTACTCAGCTTCCTTACATGTTCATTATCAACCGTTTAGCGCACTACATCAAAGTGCTACAGCGTGAGCAAATTGGTTCTTGGAAAGAGCGTTCTGACCTAGAAATCGAACTGAACAAGTGGATTCGTCAATACGTTTCTGACCAAGAGAACCCGCCAGCGGAAGTTCGTGGTCGCCGCCCACTTCGCGCTGCGAAGGTTGAAGTATCAGACGTAGAAGGCGATCCAGGCTGGTACAAAGTATCGATGTCTGTACGTCCTCACTTCAAGTACATGGGCGCAAGCTTCGACTTGTCTCTAGTTGGTAAACTAGACCAATAACCCATTACTGAAACCATCAAGCAGCCAGTGAAGACTGGCTGCTTTTTTCGTAGGACCGCATATGGAAAAAGGTTACCGTCTTTTAGAGCGGATCGAGCTAGGAGAACCAAAAAACTGCTACGAGAAAGTGGTGTCTCATAAGCATTTGATTGAATCCGTTCACTCGCATCTCGCTGACTTGTTGAATACGCATTCCGGCAACGCAATGATCGACAATGAGTATGGTCTGCCAGATTTTAACGACGTACTTTCTAACAACACGAACCTCGTTCGCCATATTCAAAAAAACATCACGTCAACCATAGAACGCTTTGAGCCCCGACTGCTGAATGTCGAGGTTCACTACCGTGAAGACCACCATAACCCATTACAACTCGGCTTTGGTATTCGCGGCGAAGTTTCCCATAACGGCGGTAAAGTCCCAATGTCGATCGATGTCTACATGGGAACCGACGGCCAATTTAACGTTTAGTAGGTGCCACTTGAGTAACAGTAAATACTTTCAAGATGAACTCACGTATTTACGCGAGTCAGGTAGTGAGTTTGCCAAATATCATCCGAAGTTAACTCATTTTCTCTCTGAAGGAACTTTTGATCCAGATGTCGAACGACTGCTGGAGGGTTTTGCTTTTTTGACCGGACGCATCCGCGAAAAGATTGACGATGAACTTCCTGAGCTAACGCAATCTCTGATGACTTTGCTGTGGCCACATTACATGCGTTCGATCCCGTCTTTGTGTATTAGCGAACTAAAACCGCATACCGGAAGTGTTACTGAGAAAACCGTGGTGAAACGTGGTGCGGAAATGGCCAGCGAGCAGGTAGAAGGCACGCAGTGTTTGTTCCGTACTTGTTATGACGTCAATCTATACCCAATTACGATTACTAACATCGAACAAACTAACAGCCGCACCAGCTCGATGATTGATGTGACGTTATCGACGGAGCATGGCCTTGAGCTGTCTCGGATAGGTTTAGACACGCTGCGATTGCACCTGCATGGTGAGATTCATATTACTCGCACTGTCTTCTTATGGCTGTTCCGTTATCTAGATCACGTCGAGTTGGATGTTGGTGGCGGCTACAAACATCGTTTAGGGCCAGAATACGTTAAGCCAGTCGGGCATGAAGAGGACGAGGCGCTGTTGCCTTACAGCAAGAATTCCTTTGCAGGCTACCGTTTGCTGCAAGAATTCTTCTCTTTGCCAGATAAGTTCATGTTCTTCGACATTAAAGGCTTAGAGTGGCTAAAAGGCATTCCACAGCGCAGTACGGTCAAAATCAAATTCCACTTTAAGCGTGCTTTGCCTTCAGAGGTGGTGCTTAAAGATAAACACTTAAGGTTGCACTGCACACCTGCCGTTAACTTGTTTGAAAAAGACGGCGATCCAATCCGTTTAGAGCATCGACGAAACGAGTACAAGGTGCGTCCACAAAGTAACATTCAAGAGCATTACGAGGTTTATTCCATTGAGCAAGTGGAGAGCTGGAGTAAAGACGAGCGTCGCCGAAAACCACTGATTGAATTTGAATCGTTTGAGCACCAAATCAACCAGCGTGATAAGCGAGAGTTCTACAAATCCAAAGTGGGCGAGCGAGTAAGCGGAAGAGGGTTAGAGCGCTATATCTCATTCCATACTCACAATGGCGACATTGCGGATTTAGGGACAGAAACCGTATTGATGAAACTGCAATGCAGTAACGCGGACTTAGCGGAGCGCCTGTCAGTAGGAGACATCACTTACGCGACGCACAAATCGCCAACGTATGCGACGTTTAAAAACATTACTAAGCCAACACAGTCAGTAAGTCCTCAGGTTAATGGTGAACTTCAATGGCAGTTGATTGCCAACATGTCGCTCAACTACTTGTCTTTGGCCAATATCGATGTGTTGAAAGTGTTGCTCTCGACTTACGACTTCCACTCTCGAGTCGATAGACAAGCCCACCGCGCGTCGATTCATCGACTTGATGGCATTATTTCTTCAGAGATGAAACCAATCGATCGCGTATTTCGTGGTGTATCTGTGCGTGGTAACCAATTCAAGCTCGTGACGGACTCTAAGTTCTTCGTAAATGAAGGCGATATGTTCCTTATGGCCACGGTATTGAATGAATTTATCCGTTTATATTCGAGTGTGAACTCCTTTACCGAACTAGAGGTGTTCGATGAAGCGACGGGCGAGGTTTACAACTGGGCAAGCCTAATCGGGCAGCAGACGATACTATGATTAACACACTTTCTGATAAGTCGAATGAGTTTAGTTTCTACCAAGCGGTGTTGCTGTTGGAGAAACACTACCAGTTGGAGCCAAACTCAAACTTTGTTGCCGTGGGCGAGAACAAATACTTTCACCAAGAGCGAATTGAGTTCAGCGTGTCGCCAAACCTGTGCTTTCCAAAGAGTGATATGGACTTTATTACTCATATGGAAAGAAACGGACAGCAATATTCACGTATTGAGACGAACTTTCTTGGCTTGCATGGTTCAAGCTCGCCCCTACCTGCGTCTTACACTGAGAAACTCGTCGGTCGTGATCCCGATGATAACCCAGTGAAGGATTTCTTCGACTTTTTCCACAACCGCTATACAAGCTTACTGTATCGTGTTTGGAAGAAATACCGATATCACGTGCAGTACAAAAGCGGGGCGAGCGATGCGTTTTCTGGGCGCATACTGCATTTGGCTGGTCTTTCTAGCGTTATGCAAGATTGTGAAGTCGCGGAGTTAGATCGAGCGAAAGTTCTGTCTTACGTGAACCAGTTATCTACGCGTACACGTTCACCCAAGCTTATTTCCGGTATTGTTTCGCACTACTTTTCACTGCCGAATGTGCGAATCGAAGAATGGGTTTATCGGCGGGTCGAGATTGCAGAAAGCCAGCGTAACAAACTCAATCGTTCCAATTGTGTATTGGGGCAAAGCTTACACTTGGGACAAAGCATTGCGGATTTGAACGGCAAGTTTAACTTGTGTATCGACAACATTGATTTTGAAACGTTTAAGCAGTTTTCCTACGATGGTGAGTTACATAAGACGCTGGTGGGCTTGATGCGCTTTATTCTGCGTGACCCAATGTCGTGGGACCTAAAGTTGACAGTTAACCTAGACAGTATTCCAGAAAACAAACTGGGTAATGGAGAAGGGAACCAACTAGGTCAAACGTTCTGGCTTGGTAACCCAGGTGATAAAGACGCCAAAATTCGACTTATCGGAAGCATATAAGAAAGCCGCTCAACGAGCGGCCCTTTATGTTTTCCTCGAAGAGGTCAGAAAAGCTTAACGACTGATCGGCTGATGCAGTACAACGGTAGTATCAAGCCTTTGAATGCCGTTAAATGATTCAATTTCATTACAAAGATGATGAATAGACTGCAGGTCGGGCGCTTCAATTAGGGCAATAATATCAAAGTTGCCACCAACAACGCTCGTTAAGCGAACCTCAGGAATTTCTTTAAGTGCATTCGTTACATCATTCTTCTTACCCTTTTCACAAGAGATCAGTAGATAACTAGCGGCTTTTCGCCCTTCATTTTCTACACGAATCTGTGCGGTATAGCCTTTGATAATACCGGTCTTTTCTAAACGATTAATTCTTTCTGCTACTGCTGTTCGAGACAAACCAATGTTTCGGGATAGATTCGCAATCGACTCTCGCCCATTCGACAATAGACTTGAAAGTATTTTTCGATCCAATTTATCTAAACCTTGTAAAGTCATGTTTGAAATCATGTGTTCTGCCTATTTTGTTTTTATATTGTTATTAAATCGACTCTGGGAGCGTAAAGTTATACAGCTCAGCAAGAGTGAATGGGTTTTTCTGTGTCAACGGAGTGATGCGTAAGCTCAAGTCCCTCCCTGACACTTTTATGTCACTGACAAAGCTGCCGTTATGAGTGTTTGTCAAGGTCGAGTCACCTAGCAATCTGTATATCGCCCATTGACCACTCTTATTTAAAACGTGCTGTCTGCCTTCATCGGTTACATCCTGGAGTGTGATACTAATATTGAAGTCACCATTTTGCGGTGGCCATGCCATTTCACGAATGCGGCTTGGACCGTGGTAGTAACTTATATTGGTATCTGCAATTTTTAAGCTCGCTCTAATCGCACTAGAATCAAGATCGAGTACTCTTGCACTAAACGGAATATGAACGCGGTTAGTGCTTTTATTAATTAATGTGTCTCGAATAACGTTATAGTTACGCAGTTGCACTAACAGAGCCGGAGAGATTGGCATCGTCTCGCCATCCACCTGTTTTGGCGTCCACAAATTGGTATCGTAGAACGGTGCAAAATTTTTCTGAATAAATGTGTCTAACAAGCCACCTGAAGCAAACAGTAATTCAAAATCTTCAATTGAGATTTCCTCGGTCGCTGTTAGATCAAATGGGTATCGTCCTAGCCCTATCTCTTTAAACTTGGTGTAAATCTCGCTGTACCATTGGGTTTGAATGCCTTTAGCGGACTCTTTAATCATGACTGACCAGCTTTGTTGAACCACATCTAACAACCAGCTACGAACGGGTTCCGGTGATTTTTGGGCAATTTGTTTAAGTTTTATTAATGGGTCAGCTTCACTGCTGTTCATTCGATGCTGAGCTGCCGCTAGCGCCGCCATTTGCGGGTCGGGTGCATCAGCGATGTCTTTCATATACGTGCGAACACGGCTTAACGCTGTTACGGTCTCATCCCAAGGAGTAGGGGAGTTTGGTGTTTCACTGACCTGAAGTTGGTTTAATAAGTGAAAAGCTTGTTCAACACGTTTCATTAACAAGTAATCAGGCTTAACTACTTCCTCTACTACGTCTGATGCGGAGTCTGCCGCTGCCACGAGTTTCGGGTCTAGCTTTGAAATCAGAGCATTTTTTTCACCAACGGGTGAAAATTGTGTGTTGGCATAGACCTGCTTCAGTACGGTTGTCATTGGTGAAGAAGGGCCCGAGATTAAGTCTATCGCGTTCGTTAGATCGCCGACATTGTCATAGTTCTGGACTTTTAGTTCACTCAGCGCATTGCGCCAATTACTGATGTAGTCGTCAGTATATTTTTTACGTACTTCCTCTTTGAAGGCTTCTTGTTCTTCACTAGTAGGAATAACGTGTTGTGACAGACCTAAAACCCAGTTGTCACTGATGACTTGTTGTGACATTAGGTCCACGCGTGGTCGATAAAAAGTGCTAAAACCAGTGGAGGTATAGATCTTATCTACGATCAAGCGTTCACTATCGATTGGTGTGTTGAATACATTGCTAAACTCAAAACCCACAGCTCGTTGCAGATCTAGGGTTCCTAAATCAATCGAATTTGCTTCGTTTAAAATGCCTGCATAAACGAGATCAACATTCGAATTTGCTAGCAATGAGCGACGTGTTGCGCGAACAAGATCCATATTGATATCAATTGGATCAAACTGCGTGCGAAAGTAAGCGTCCAAATAGCGCATCGCCTGATTGACGACGTCACTTTGGTTGCTTAAATCGTTCATCATTTGGAGAGTTTGATGACGCAAAAAACGGATATCACGCTTTGTTGGATCGTTTAGCATTAGATACCCCTTCAATAGAGGTAAAGCGCGTGTAAAAGTGTTCTGATTTTGTGTCAGTTGTAGACGGTAACCTTTCTCAATAAGAGGTATTAACTGTTGAGCAACGTCCTTAAGTAAAGCTTCGTAAGCGATGCGAGTGCTTTGATCCAAACGGCTAATGTTGAGTGGTAATATCTCTTCATCCAAAGCCTTAGAACCTTTAAGCCACGCCCCATAAGAAGGCTCTATTGCTTTCGTCGCCTTCGCTAAAAGCTCATCGAATCTTGCATCTTGCTCCATTTGTGATTTGTCATCGATACTCAAGAGTTGATTCATCACATGTAAGTTACTGTCTAATGTCGTGAAAAAGAAGTAACTGCCCCCAGTAAGCAGGATAATAGAGCCGAGTATTGCCAAACGGCTTTGTCTCTGAATTAGACGAAGATAGGTCTTGTTTTCGCCCGCAAAGTCGCTTTCCGGCAATATTTGTGAATCAATCAGAAAGCGAGAGAAATAAGGCGTTTCTGTTAACTGAGTATGCTCTGACGCGATAATAGGTAAGTTGAAGTAATTACTACAACTTTTTGCAAGTAAATTGTACTTGCGACCGCCTTGCAGACTCGAACTAAAGAAAATCTCACGGATGTCTAGTGAATAGACACCGTTGTTAACATCACATAGACGCTCAAGCACATAGCTGACTTCAGACTGACATAGTTCAAACTGCTTAGGGAAAGCGAGTATTGCTTGTTTCTCATCAATGTCCGTTGAATTAGCGGATGCATCTAGCGCATTACTTTCAAGCACTCTCACTAGATTTCGATAGCTATCGCGGTAGTACTCTGCAAATACACCTTTGGCTTCTTTTAGTGGGATAGAGAGGAACTCAACACGTGTCTTGAGAGAGCTAAAGTGCATGTATTCTTTAAAGCCATCTAACTTGTCTAGCTTTGACATAATCAAATAGATTGGCAATGCTGAAGACGTTTTAGAGTTGATGGTACTCAAGCGCGCCAATAACGACGAAATGGTGTACTCTTTTTGCTCTGGTTCAGAGACGATCATGAACTCGAAATCGGTGAAGAATAGACACCCAGAAAATGGCTTTCGAGGTCGATGATGAATAACTTCTTCAATGAACGTATTCCATAAAGAAGCATCACTGCTTGATACTTCCTGGAACACTAAGCGTTGGTCAGGTTTGATGTATACAGCGCTGTCAGATTCGTACCATTCAAAAAAGTCATTCTTAGCGGTTCTAGTGCGATCCATCGGTTTAATTGCACTAGAATTAAATAAAAATTGACGTCGCCCTGACCCTTTATTACCAAGCATCAGGTAAATTGGTTTCTTGCCTGAGTTAGCAAGAAGAGGCTGGATAACCATAGAAAGTGCTTCTTCCTCGGTTTCCAAATGTTGAGCTTTAGCGTTGTTCTTTTTCTTCAACCATAATGTGAATTGAAAAGTGACGTAAACAATGGCGATAGCACCAAGGGTCAGCCAAAGATAAAGTTGGTCGATTTCGTCAAGAAAAAGCAGATAAATAGTGGTGATAATTGCAGCCACTAAAAACATCAATATAGTAGAAATCACCACTGGATTTCTAAACAGTTTTTGTTTGAACATAAGCCTAAAACTTCTTTAATTGTATTGTTATTTATTGTCAGTTTTTTCAGCTTGTAGCTGACTCAATTTATATAGGTAGATGTTCAGTAAAAGGGTTGCGCGGTCAATTTCCTTTTGCTGTGAATACTTTTCAGCGTATTCAATACGACCTAAAAGCGGGAATAACGAGTTACTGTATTCGTACGCCTTTTCAGAGTTCTTATCTACATTCTGTCTAGCTACGTTGGCAAACACCGTTCTTGCGTCTGAGAATCGCTTATAAACATCCATAAACTGGTCTTCTAAATGGGCGCTCTGTGTCAAAAAGTTTTGACGTAGCTGCTGTGCAGAAGACGAATCCGGATAGATTGCGATTAATTCATTGGTCAAGCTATCGAGCTCGCTGACGTTACTTACTTTTGCCGAGTCTAAAAACCAGTTATTCATCATAATATCGACACGATTAATGGCCTGCGTTTTCAATGACTGAGCATATTTTTTATTTTCGTAATCTAACGAGGCGACCAAATTTACAAGTTCATTAAGTGAAGCTTGATTAATTTTTTGTTCCAATGTTCGATAACGTTGTTGCTCGTACATGAAATGTGAACATATCGCAGTAACAATCAAACCAATAACGAAGTAGATCATAAATCGACCAGACTTTGCCGGTGATGCTTTCTCTTGGCTATTTAGGTTGGGTGATGACACCGGTGCCGGAGAGGGAGACACATTCACTTTAATTTCAGGTGCCTTCTGCGTTGCTGCAGGAGCGCTAGTGTTGGCTTGTTTTTTCTCGCGTAACTCAGCCGCAATTTGTTGTTCTTTTATCTGCTCAATCCATTGATTCAAAATACGGCGAATGCGACCTAATGACGGCGCTTCAATACCGTAATGAAGACGAAGCTCTTCCTCAATCCTCAAGCATAATTGATGTGCTGCCTCTATCAATGGAAGCTCTTCTGGTAACGCCCGATGCTTATTAATTCGTTTTTCAGTATGCTCTACCATCCATTCAATAGCGCTCATTCGTGCCTTTGACTTTGAATGCTCTGGATACGCGTTGAACCAATATACGACGCATACATCAAGTATTGAGTTTAACCCTTCAACAAGGCCTCTTAAGCCGTCGTTATAGGTTGATGCAACGGTAAAGTAACAGCAACAACGTAGGTCTTTCGCTTGGGTACTCAAGATCTTTTTTGAGAGTGTTTGAACCGTTTTCCACGAGACTCTCCCTGTGACTTTATTCAGGTTGTTTATTTGACGTTTAATTTCGTCAAAATCCTCAGAACCATTAGGATTAGAGCCGCTTGGGTTATTTTCATCGATTGGTCTTCGAGCGAAGTCGGTAAAAAACATAAGGAAAGTTCCAACTGATCATATAGAAGTATTAAGTTACATAGGATTTCACTACTGTTATATTAAATTATAAGCAGTGCACATCTGTCGCAATTCTATAGACAAAATAAGCGGATTAGATAATAAAAATTCATTAAAAGAAATTAAATTACTTTTAGTGTGATCTTTGTTCATAATATTAATATCAATAGTTAAGTCTATTTATAAGAAGAAACTTATATATGAAGATGAGAA
This sequence comes from Vibrio sp. Vb1755, assembly GCF_033338635.1. Taxonomy (NCBI): domain Bacteria; kingdom Pseudomonadati; phylum Pseudomonadota; class Gammaproteobacteria; order Vibrionales; family Vibrionaceae; genus Vibrio; species Vibrio sp. Vb1755. The sequence continues at coordinate 467,765 of NZ_JAWOTA010000001.1, forward strand.
CGTTGATTAAAAAGTAACTAAATTGTTATCGGAGATTACGTTTTGTCCAATTAGCAATCAAATTCTGTTACTTCTATTTAAATAGAAAGATTTACTGTCTCGTCACTTAATCTGCAGTCGGTTCTTTAGTTTTTGTTTGTAGGTAAAACAACCAACCTGATAGTTGAAATGTATTAAATTATAGGTGTTTTTTTAGGCTTATTGAAAAAGAGAATATAATTGATATCTTTCGCCTCTAAGTAGAATATCGGTTTTCCTAGAGGGACGAAATGCTAAAACCAAGTCAAATTGGGCTGATTTCAGCCATGTGTCTATTTTCTTCTGTTGTAATGGCAAAAGGGGAGCGATTTGGACTCTCTACCAGTATGTTGACTATCGATAGCATTAAATACGATGAAGGTAAAAGTGGTGAGCAGGATACGCTTAGGTTCGGCTTGGTTCATACTCGTCCTATTGATGAAAACAATAACCGTTGGCGTTGGTGGTTAGGGCTAAACTATCTAGCAGAAGACATTGAAGCGCCAGCAAACGGCTTATATCAAGAAGCGACGAACTATGAACTTCGTGTTGTTCCTCAATATGCGTTGACTTCTTGGAGTGTTTTCACGCCATATGTTGGTGCGGGCTTGTCTGTCGGTTACTCGCAATATTCTAATCGCTGGCAAGTAGACCAAGAGGGCTATCGTTATGAGAGTGTTGAAGACATCGACCAGTTTGAGTTAGGTGCGGTTGTGACCCTTGGTACTGCTATAAAGTTAGGCAGTAATCCTGACGCCCATATACAAATTATCCCGCAGGCCTCTTATATCCTTCCGGTTGTAAATGATGGAATTGGTGGGCTTGAACTATCAGTTTCTTTGCTCTTTTGAGGTTCGTAAATGTACTCAAATCAGCTAGTTTTATTTATCTCAAAGTGTCCAGAGGAATACACCGGTGCAAAGAATATTGAAATGCCTGAAAGTGGTGGTTCGATAGGTCGTTCCCCAAGCTGTAGCGTGTCTTTAGCCGATCACAACCGCTTTATATCGGGCACTCATTGTTTGCTCAGCGTGTATGGAGATACCTACTATATAAGTGACGTATCAACTAACGGCACAATGGTAAATGGGAATAAAATACTGAAAAATCAACCCGTTGTGATAGTTGATGGCGACATCATTTCTTTAGGGCAATATGAGATTGGTGTTTCTCTTGAGCACGTTACCTCAACACTAGACATCGCCGCTGATATTGCTCCTGAGCGAGTATCTAGCGATCCTCTGGTTAGTCTAGGAGATGCGGTTGTCGAAGAGGAAGAAAAAGTCGGTGCCTTAGAAGATTTGTTTATGGAGACTAAACAGGATGACATTGATTGTCATGATCCTGTTGCTCACCTTAACTTTTCGATGCAGCGAGATGACGATTACTTAATTCGTGATAATGAGCGTACAGAATCTGAACAACCTAGAACCGTGGAAAGCACGCGTCAGGTGGTCGATGACAGTTTCAGCATATATTCCGAATTCGATCAGCCAAGCCTAATCCCTGAAGACTGGATGGCTGCGGAAACCAAGAGTAACGCATCAGTCAATGATGCATTAGCGCCAGAAAGCGGTAAGGCACATAGAGCCGATATTGCCTCAGCTGAGGTGATGCAACCTGGCACGGTAGCCCCAGATAGCACGATTCAAAGACAACATCGTACGCATAATGTTACTGAGATGGTCGTAGAACAGGCTAACACAGGGTCAAAATGGGAAGAGATGACCCAATCTTTTACGCCTTCTCCTAACACTAATCAGCAACTTCAAATACCTACGGCAGGGCACGCGATAAACAGTACGACGAAAGCACAAGTCGATACTGATGCGGCCGTTTGCTCTCAAGATATAGCGCAAGCGTTTTTTGATGGTTTGGGTATTCGAAACCCAGAGTTGATGACAAACGAGGCGCAGTTATTCAAGCAAATGGGTACTTGCTTGCGTTTATGTATTGATAACCTACAGAAAGAGTTGCACGAAGTGGAATCGTTAAAAGATGAGCAGAGTGCGAGTGAGGCTAACTCGAACATTGCAGAGCTAATGCTTACTTTGAATAGTCAGCAATTACTGGCTCCAAATGAACTGGTTGAACAAATGCTCGATGAGCTGAACGACCACCAAGTTATGTTTAACAAAGCACTGAATGAGCTCATTTTAGAACAGTCAGAAACGAACGATCCCGTAGCATTTGCTAACAGGGTCGCTAGCCAGTCTTTGTTCTCAACTAAGTCAAAGCTGTGGGCCGAATACCTAGATTTCTACACTAATAATCGTCGCCTGCTTAATGAAACATCCTTAAAAGGGCTGATTAAGAAAAACTATAACAAAGTGATTAAGGGAAACCATGCGTAGTATCGCCGTATTACTCGGATTTGCCATGTTGTCCGGTTGTTCCATGTGGGATCAATTTAAAGAGTCCACTGGTATCACACCAGAAACTTCGTCGATTGAATTGGTTATTGAGGCATCACCTGTACTCAATGTGAGAAATGGGGGCCAGTCATCTCCAGTTATTCTCCGTCTTCACGAATTAAGTTCGCCAGTATTGTTCCGAAGCTTAGATTTCTTTGCCTTGTTTGAGAGCGATAAAGCGTCGTTGGGTGATGAGTACATCAAACGTTACGAATATCAAATACAGCCAGGTGGAAAAGTTCATGAAATGCTAACGCTAGACCCTGACACTCGTGCCGTCGGTTTTTCAGTGGCTTTTCGTGATATTGATGGTTCGTCATGGCGAAAAGTGGAAGTTATTGAAGAGAAGAGCGAGTACTACATCAAGCTCAAGTTAGAGGGCAGTGAGTTAATTTCTGATAACACTCGCGGCATTGAACAGGTTTACTTTTAAGGGATAGAAACATGTCTTTATACAATCCAGTTGTTTGGCAAGATGGAATGTTCATGAAGCCGCAGCATTTTCAACAACTCGATCGTTCGCAAAGTAAACTATCGAGCCTACTGAGTGCCAATGCATCGCCTTTGCATTGGGGAATTAAACGTTTAGAAATCAACTCTCAGTTACTAGCACTGGGTAAAATCGGTATTACTCGTGCTGAAGGTATTTTACAAGACCGGACACCATTTGAGCTTCCGTTGCTTGCTGAGCTGCCTGAAGTGAAAGATGTAGATCCTTCGATTGCCGATAAAGTCGTTTATTTGTGCTGTCCGTTACCATCGGAACGTTCTGAGTTATTTGGTACCAAAAAAGACGGTGCGCGCTATACGATGGAATCTCAAGAAGCGGTTGACGCTTGTTATGATTCGGAAGACATGGCAAATATCGTCGTCGGTAAGCTTAACTTTTGCTTAATGTACGATCATGAAGATAAGAGTGCTTACACGTCTATTCCGATCTTAAAGATCTCAGAAGTGAAGCCTGATGGCAGCGTGATCTTAGATGATAGTTTCATTCCTACCTGTATCGATATTCATGCGTCGACAGTACTGAGTAAATTTGCGACCGAGTTTGCTTCTATGTTGAAGCATCGCGCGGAATCGATAGTCCAGCGATTAGGGGTGGTGGATCAACAAGGTGTATCATCGGTTTCTGACTTTATGCTATTGCAAGCGCTCAACCGATACGAACCCTTGTTTTGGCATTTCGCCAGCACAGAAGCTGTGCATCCTGAGTCTTTGTATCGAATTCTTCTTCAGGCAGAGGGTGAGCTTTCGACGCTGTGCTCAACGACACGCCGACCTATTGAGTTTACGAAGTACAATCATGGTGATCTTACTAGCTGTCTTTCTCGCGTCCTAGACAGTGCGAAAATGACATTGAGCGTGATGTCTGAGCAAAGAGCAATTCCACTGACCTTAAAAGATCAGAACTATGGCATCAGAACGGCAGCAATCCCTGACAATAAGATCATTGATACGACAACCTTTATCCTCGCAGTTAAAGCCGACGTGACCTTGGATGTTCTGCATACCCAGTTTGTCAGCCAAACGAAGATCGGTTCTATCGATAACATACGTGACTTGATTAACCTTCAACTGCCTGGGATTGAGATCAAACCAATGCCAGTTGTGCCACGCGCGCTGCCGTATCACGCTGGCTACACCTATTTCGAGCTCGATAAAACGGGCGAAGAGTGGATGGCATTGAAGAACACTGCTGCGATTGCGATTCACGTTGCGGGCGATTTCGCTAACTTATCATTGCAACTTTGGGCCGTTCGTCTATGAGTTACGCAGAAACCGACGTCACCGTAGTCTTATTTCAACCAGAGCCTGGCAAACCAATGGAGGTAATGCCAGCGCCTGACTTGTCGAGAAACATCGCAGTACAAGATCTATCTATCGACAACATGGGTATTAACCCGCTAGTGGACCAGTTCTCATGGTTGATCGCCAGTCTGTCTTGTATGTCTTCGATCCCTTGGCTTGATGACCCGATGCCATTTCGTGAACAAGTGGCACGTGAGATTCGAAAAGGTGAACGAAAACTTAATGAAATGGAGCTCGATCGTGCTTCGGTTCTTGTTATTCGTTACTGCTTGTGTGCGGCGATTGATGAATCTGTTTGTCGACAAGAGTGGGGGGCAAATAGTCACTGGAGCCAGAACAGCTTACTGTCTGAATTCCACAACGAAACATCTGGTGGTGACAAGTTTTTCGTTATTCTCGACCGCTTAAAAGCCGACCCTCGCAAATACCGTCACGTTATAGAGTTTCTCTATTTATTGCTTCAACTTGGTTTCCAAGGCAAGTACGGCCGTGAAGAGCGTGGCAACGAAAAGTTAGCGGAAATTGGCAGCACCATTTATCGATTAGTGCGAGATGACCGCCTAGCAGAACAAGAAAAAGTTTCTTTAATCAACCTTAAAGCTAAATATCTAAAGAAGCCGTTAAAAAGGGTAATTTCACCCAAGCTGATCTTAAGTCTTAGTGCGATGACGTTTGCGCTTATGTATGCGGCAACCTACATCGTCATAGACTTAAAATTTCAGCAACTGCTTGAAATGTATAGATAACCAGAGATCTAAAATGAGATCTTCTGCCAGTTTTAGGGCTTGTTGTGAATATCACTGGTCTTTTAGTGAAATTCACTAGTCATTTAGAGAGGTTGCAGTTTGCGATCTCTTTTATCATTCAATCAATAAAATTCAAATGGATTGGTTATGGGCGTAACAGTTGGTGCGAATGGACTTTCGATAGTTCATAAAGGCTCAGGTGGTGAAGCGAATGCAACGCTCCCAGATGTTTGTTTAACTAAGGTCGGCAAGCCAGTCGTCCCTATCCCTTATGGCAACAATGCTAAATCAGCAGACCTTGCTGGTGGGACTACGACAGTCTCTATGGATGGCGGTAACAGTGTCGCTATCAAGGGCAGTACGTTCTCAAAAAGTACCGGCGATGCGGGCGGTGACAGAAAAGGCGTTTCCTCTGGCACGATAGAAGCTGAAGCAAAATTCATTTCAGCCTCACCAACGGTTAAATTTGAAGGTAAGGGCGTATGTCGCCTGTCCGATCAAATGACCATGAACAAAGCCAACACTGTGTGTCTTGGCGGCGCACAAAACCCATCGGTTTCTGTGAGTGAAGAGCAGGAAGGGACGTATACGCTGGATATAGAATGCAAATATCCAAATGGGCTCCCTTACTCTAATGCACAATTTTCTTTAGTCGAACCTTCAGGTGCTGTCATTGGGAGTGGAGTGCTGGATTCTAGCGGAAAAGCATCTGTTAATGGTCTCGCTCTAAAAGAATGCAGGTTAGTGCTCAGCGAAACTCAAGACTCTTACACCCCGAACCAATCTTTAGCTGAAAATATTGTTACGGAAACTTACCCTGATCCGAATGATTTTTGTACGTTTGTAGCAGGTCGCCGCTCGCCATTTTGGGAAGATCGTGTTGGGGTTGCTAATGACTGGGGCATATTGATGTCCCCATCCTTCAGTGATGATGACTTTAAAGATATTGTGTTAGAGCAAAGCCGTATATCGTCTCCTTATGCGATTAGTCAAAATCACTCTAAAGATTTTTCTGATGCTTATGTTTCGGCACTTTATCACATCCAAACTGATACTACTGCGCTAGAGAAATATGAACCTTTAGTTGAACTGCTCTTGGAGCAAGTGCACGAAAATGGCGATATATTGAGAGTCTTATATCAAGCTGATGTGTTTGAGCCTCCCTATGAATTATTAGCGAAGCTTCGCTTTTTAGGGACTGGGAATACTGTGAAGTATTTGCAGTTTGTTTTATGGACGTTGATAAACAATCAAATCTGTTCATACATCGATGAGCTAAACAGTGAAATCATCGGTCGTTTAGATTTCATACAAAGCCAAGCTTCTGCAAGATCGTTGAGTTCTGTTGAAGAGGGTATAAACGGTTATAAAAAAGCACTTAACCACTTCAAACAAGCACTTCCTGACGTCATTAGCCAAATTTTCGAAACCAAAAATGACACCCTAATTTCTATATCGGCAATGGCCCTTGGGAGTACCGTTAACATAGCGAGCCAATCTAGCTTTGCTACTAATTTAGGTAGGGTTAATGCGGTGGTGTACACGAAGTCAAACAACTTGAACCGCCCATCATTTGTCACTTTTGACGATAACTTTTCTGACTAGGACATTTAAATCATGGATGCAGTTTTTCCGATAGCGCAACGAGAAGGTGACGCTTACTACACGCTCAGTGATTTTACGAAATTGTTTGATCAAGCTAAGAGCGGTCGTTATTTAATAGGACAAGGGTACGGTTGGCATAGTGGCATTCACTTAACATCAAAAATGTTACCGTGGGGGAAAGGGCTCAGACCTATTCAAGCGATGCTTGATGGAAAAATAGTGGCATTTCGCATAAATCCTGATTACCTAACATCAACGTACCAAGAGCAAGAGTTTAAGTATAGTAATAACTTTGTGCTTATCGAGCATGAGGCTGTAAACCCCGAAGATAATGAAGATGTATTTAAGTTCTATACACTTTATATGCACCTTGCGCCACCTTCAGATATTGGCGCCAATTCATCTATAACCACGCGTTACCGTTTACAAGAAGCGAGAAATGTACGCACTTTCAAACATAGTGATGTGCCTACTAATTCTGGTGAAAAAAAACAGTCGATGTCTAAAGGAACATTACTTGAATACCTGTATGCAGAAGAGAAGGAGACCCATCCATACCAGATCGACAAAAATACCTACAAAATGATAAAGTGCCGTGTGGTAGAGAATGGTAAATCGGCAAGTGGTAGCGAAAAAGCACTGTTAAACAAGATTGTTTGGTTTGCTTCGGGTCTCAATAGTGACTTTGACATTTTAGAAGATTCCTCTGCTGTCCTATCAGAACCAGTTTCAGAACCTAAATGGATGTCGGACAAGGCGGCAATGATTAGGGACGGTAGTGTGGTTTCTTTACTCCCACTCCTATTTAGAGAGGGGATAAAGGTTTCAGCTGGGGAAGATATCGGTTACATGGGACTGCATGAGTACAGTAACGATGCAATTGGAACTAAGAAAGAAGATAATCGTGTGCATATCGAGATGTTCTCTTTTGAGGAGCCGCCCGAATTTTTCAAAAAACAGATTTCTCCCAAAAATGCGGAAGAAAATCCACTTGTTGTTCTCGATGGGGCCGATAGTAGCGGTGCCGTTGATATGAGTAATTCGTTTATTCAGCAATTACTTGAATCTGTGACAGAAGATCAAGTAACGGACTTCTCCTCGTTCACTGCTCGCGATGCCAAAGTATACTTAGACGGTAAGCGTAAACACTTTGAGCGATTTATTGTGAAACATCCTACAGATTGGCATACAGAGTCGTCACAAAGTCTTTATGAATCAATCCATCAGACCGCAAAGGAAGCTCTAGATATTAAGTGCTCCGCTGGTTTTGTGACTATAGAGGACTACCGTAACTCCCCATGGCGCGATCAAGTGATGGATAGCTTTGATCTTTTCTCGCAATTCGAACTGGAAAGAGCAGATAAGTTTTCATGGATGCAAGATTTACATGGTGATTTGCAACTAAGCGATGATAAGAGCCTTTGGCATTATTGGCCTTTTGTAGGAAATCACACCCAAAGTAAATGTTTCTGTAATCGTGATATTTCCAAGAGTTTTTTACTTGAAGTCTTAGGTGGAAAAGAAACTATTTTTGAGAACTCTCATTATGACAGTATGAGAAATGTTTCTTTAGATGAGTTATTAAATAGCTTGAATGACATGTTTAGGACGTATGAAATCGATGATTGTTTGAATAAAATCCACTTTCTGTCTCAAGCATTTCAAGAAAGTGATTTTTTCAAAACGACGGAAGAGTACTATTATAACGGGAAATATCCAGAGAAATGGAATAAGTACAGAGGTGGTGCATTCTATCATGGACGTGGTTTATTACAGATAACACATATAGAAAACTATGCTAAATACTTTGGTGTGAATACTAAAGATCTTACAAAAGAAATGATAGAAAGCGTTGCTAAAGATTTACACACGGCAGTAGATTCTTCAGGGTGGTTTTGGGTAAAAGGTAGTGCTTGGGGAGATATTCGTCCATTCGCTACCAAGAATGATCTATTTCGTGTAACGATCTCAGTAAATGGTGGTTACAATCATTTGTTAGAGAGAAAAAATAACTTATTAAAACTTTCAAAGTTGATTAATTGTAATTCAATATCCGATAACTATGACTTTAGTAAGTTTTATCTTAAGGATAGTTCAATGATCAATAAAAATTACTATAAAAGAAGTAAGAGTGTACATCACAAGCTGGAGTTAATGATAAATGAATAAAATGATTACATTTAGTTTAATCTTTTTATCAACATATTCTTTTGCGGAAAGCAGTATTACGCAAGAGCAAAAATTCACAGAGGCTGAGGGGCCTTTTTGTCAATATTCTCTAAAAGCAAATGGAACTTCATATGATTTTAGCTTTTTTGACTCATGTGGCACAAGCGATTTAATTAAATTGAATGAAGAGCTTTATTTGGTTGACTTGACTAATGGTAATATAAATAGCGAAGCATACTTTATTTTTGACACAGAAAAAAAAGAAGTTCCAAAAGAGATTGGTAGTTTGAACCTTAGTTATGACATTTACGATTATGGTTTTGATATTATCGATCATACATTATTGGACAGAGATAATGGTAAAATAATAAAAAACGCTAATAATAATTATACTGGCGTGTTGTCTTACATTTTCCAGAGAGATAATTTTAATATGAATATACCTAAAGATAGGATTTTGTATTGGAATAGAAATGGAGAAGAGAATTATTGTTCTTCTACAATAGTTTTTTCTGCTAATTATGACGAACATAGGCGAGATGTTTGCTGGAATAGTTTTTCATCAAGATATGAATATGTTGAGATTATTGAAGGTAGAGTAAGTTTAAGGATAAAGGGAGAGTTTGATGGAAGGCAGTTTAAGTTTGATAATAATGGTGAAGAACTGACGATTAATCCATATAATGGAAAGTATAGTACTAACAAAACCAACGAAAAATTCCCTGATGAAGACTATTTTAATATAAAGTGAATATATTGTTTTTATTTTTAATGTAGTTGAAATGCTTAAATTCAATGAAATTTATAAATCAATTGTGATGGTCGGGTTTTCATTTATTGTGTCGTTTTCAAATTTTGTAAGTGCAAGCTGCAACCAAAATTCTGTCATATTTACGTGTGATTTAGAAAATAAAGGTGGCAGTTTGAAAGCTTGCTTTAATCAAGCTGAGAATTCGATGTACTTCGTTGTTGACGAAAATGGGTTGAAAACAGTTTATGCCCCACGAAAGGGGAAGAGTTTAGATAACTATAAATGGATAGATATTTCTCTTGAAGAACCTGAATTCATTCCTTTGAAATTTGAAGTAAATGAAAACAAGAATGCGTACTTTTCATTGACTAGAGGTGGTGGACGGTTGAGTGTCGTTGCTAGCTTCGTTGACATGATTGAAGATGAAAATGCTGTTGAGTACTACTGTGAATTGGGAACTGAAACAGCTCTGGATCCCAACGTTAGATTAAAAATAAAACACGTAAAGCCTAATGAGTTTGAAGCTTGGGGTTAAATAGCAATAGATTCCGGTGAGAGCCTAAATAAAATTCATTGTAATAAAAAGTTAGCTTTTCTAGAAAATCTACTCGAGACGTTTGGATAAGAAATGTTCAGATAAAAAGCGCCGAAAGGCGCTTTTTATTTTCTTTAAAATAAAGTATGGTCTCCCTCCTTTTAAAATGGTAAGTGTTGAATAATTATACAGTGGTTAGGTAAATGAATAAAATAACTAAACTCGCTTTGGCTTTGTCCGTATTGACATCTGTTGTTGGGTGTCAACTGGTCTCAAATACGCCGATGCAATCGACAGCAACGAAGGAAATAATTGAAAAAGCAAAGGCAGAGTTTGATGGACAACGTTTTTATAAGTTGAATGAATATGATGAAGAAATCAACGTTTCAGATGACGGGGTCATTACCTTCAAGTCTTACTTACCACGCAGTGGCGGCTATGAATGGGTACCAATTGTTATACGCGATACTAGTTTTCGTGTTTCTTGCGATTATTTCAGTGAATATGTTGAAGCTGGAATGGTTGTTCAGGTTCAGTTTGTAGGTAAACGCGGGCGCATTGAAAATTACGACAAGCAACGTTGTGAAGAGTACGGTGAGCCAACATGGCAATAAGATCTATGGATAATTAAAGCGCCGACAGGCGCTTTTTATTTACGTTTTAGTTAACCGTTAGAAAAGATGTAGACCAATCTTCGGAAGATTAGGCAAGCAATGCGTAGTATCTGGTCACAAGTTGGTATGAACTTGCCTTTTAGAAAACGCTAATAAAATCGCTAAACAGCTACATGATAATAGAACGACACCTAAGTTTTGTACTGTTTCAGCCATCGCTAATCCCGTCCCGATCATGATGTAGTACATGAGCCCAAATAAAGCGCCTGCGCTGCCAACCTGTTGTTTATAATTAACGAGTGCATCACTGAGTATGTTGGGTATCGCAATCCCGTAAGACATGACGACTAACACCATTGGAGCAACAAACCAGATTGATTGGTTCAGAATCAACACACCGACTGATCCAACGCTAATCAATATTGCTGAGAACCAAAGTAGCTGGCTTTTTTGAACATTTTTGGACACTAGGGATTTGTTTAAATAACTCCCAAGCAGAGTGCCTAACCCCAGTACCATGCCACTGTATCCAAATTGTTCGGAGTTATACCCAAGTGCTGAGAAAGTAAATGCGCCAAGCTGGTAATAAGAAAATAGAGCAATGTTATACAAAGCAACCAGTAATCCTGAGCGCCAAATTCGCGCGTCTCTTACCATTTTCCAGCTAAGTTGATGCAACCGTACTGGTGTCTGTTCCTTCTGTGTTTCAGGAAGCTTAATAACGTTATAAGCGAACAATACTAACGCGATTAAAAACAAGGCAAAAAATACATAACGGTATCCACCAAGCGCTGTAAGCTGCCCGCCTAATAGCATGCCAACTACCGGGCTGATTGATATACCCATCCCCATTAAGCTGAAGACTTTACTCAGTTCTTGACCGTCAAACGCGTCACGAAGCATGGTCTGTGTGACAACGGATCCTACCGCGATACCAAATGCGCTTAGGGCTCGCGCGGCCATGACAACAGCAAAGCTTTCGGTTTGAGTTGCGAGTAAAGATGCGCAACCATAGATAAAGAGCCCAATAAGCATGGTGGGCCTTCTTCCCAGTTTATCTGCGAGAACTCCCCAAACTACAACGCCAATGGCAAAAGCTAGGAAGTAAATCGACAATGTTTGGGCTGCTTGTGCGTGGTTTACATCAAATGATAGAGCGATTGAGCTCAACGCTGGGCTATAGATGGTTTCTACAATTTGCGGAAACATCAACATAACCAGCATGAGCCATAAAGAGGGCTTAGTATTCATATTGTTACCCATCGTTAATGAAGTTGGCGGGCAGTATAAATGAGGCTATGATTGATCTAATAACAACATAAAAACCAAATACATCAATATTCGGACAAAATGGCGCTTATTAACGAAAAAACACAATTTGATGCAGACAAGATTACTAATTATGTAGTGGGAATTGCTGCGGATATTGGCAAGCACGACTCAGGTATGCATATGCACAAGAAAGGGCAGTTATTGTACGCACCTCAAGGTTGTATGAGTTTTGCTCTGGAAGACTCGATTTGTATTTTGCCACCGACAAAGGCGGTTTGGATCCCACCTAATACGCCGCATCGTGCACTAATGACGAATGTGGTGGCGTATCGATCTTTGTATTTTGATTGTGAGGAGTTTGCCTGTCCGAGTAAGATCGCGATGATAGAAGTGAATAATTTACTCCAAGCTCTTATTGATAAAATGTCATTTTGGGAGTGGGATAAGCCTAGCAGCGAGATGGTAAATACGACGGCGCTTTTTTGGGAGGAGTTTTATGCTGCGAAACGTTATTCGTTTCAGTTGCCTTTGCCATCGCATCGGCGCTTAACAACGTTTCGTCGAGAGTTGGTTGAACCTTCATTTCTAGCTCCTTCGCTTACTACTCTTGCAAGCAAAGTTGGGGCAAGCACCAAGACGGTAACACGATTATTTAAGTCGGAAACGGGTATGAATTATCAAGATTGGCGGCAACAGTGGAGGCTTTTAAAAGCAGTTGAATTGTTATCAACGGGCATGCCAGTCAGCGCAGTTGCCGATTGGCTGGAGTTTTCGTCAGACAGTGCATTTATTGCATTTTTCAAAAAGCAAACTGGACAAACACCTCTGACGTTTATGAAAACCAAGCCTTAAGAGTCAAAATGCTCACACTCTTTCTAGAACAACCCCCAGGTTCACAGGCTCAGCCTATAAAGCATACATAGACAGGTACCAACGTGCAGGTTACTTGTCTTTACTCTGCAGTTTGCGAAAGTATTGCGTGGTAAAATCAACAAAGGCTCGGATGCGTTTTGGTTGATGTCGGTCGTGATGATAAAGGAGTGAAAATTCCACACTCGGAATGCTCCAATTGGTAAACACTTCTTTTAGCTTGCCTGTCTGGAGTTCTTGTTGACAATAAAGTGCTGGCACACGGATGATGCCATTTCCCGCCAAGGCTGCTTTTATCATTACTCTGCCACTCTTACATCGTAACTGTCCACGTATCTGGTGTTCCGTTGACTGCTTTGTATTCGTGTTCTCAAATGCCCACCGTGTCACACTACCTGTCAAACAAACGTGTTTTTCTAAGTCCTTTGGATGCGAAGGATAGCCATATGTTTCTAAATAGTTTGGGCTTGCGTATGTCCCCATTTCCACATCGATCAGTTTGCGAGCGATAAAGTTGGAGTCGTCTAACTTTCCCATTCGAAAAGCGATATCGAATTCATCCGCGATTAAATCGACACGATGGCTACTAAAATCTAAGTTAATGCTCACTTGTGGGTGTTGGATTAGAAACTGAGCAACGATATCTGCGACAACGTCTTCTCCTAAATAGCCCCCCACACAGTTGATACGAATGTCACCTCTTAAGTCTTCTACATCATCAACCACTGCCATAACAGCTTGATCAATATTGTGAAGGGCAGTTTCACACTGTTTATACAGAACCTTGCCTGCTTCGGTGAGGTTCAGTGTTCGAGTGGTCCTTTGTAGCAAAGTGACACCAATCTGTTGCTCCAGATTTGTTATTTGACGTGAAACGTGTGAGCGAGAAACGCCAAGTTGCTCTGCTGCTTTCGTGAAGTTTCCTAGTTGAGCGATTAGGACGAAAGAGCGAATATCCGCAAGGTTGATGTGTGTTTGCATGATGATTTCTTCATAATTCAAAAAAGTATTGTTGCAGTATAACAACAGTGTTTCAACTAGGTCGGTATATATCAACAAACAAAGTTTTCTTAAACTTACCGCCACTGATGTAAACCGTTCGATTAAGGATTCAAAATGAAAAAGTTAATTGTTATTACAGGCGCTAGTTCAGGCATTGGTGAAGCGATTGCACGTCACTTCAGTGAACAGGGCCATGCTCTTCTTTTGTTAGCAAGACGTGTAGAACGTTTGGAAGCATTAAACTTACCAAATACGCTTTGTGAAAAGGTAGATGTGACCGACAAAGCTTCTTTTGAGGCTGCAATTGAGAAAGCTGAAGCGTTGTATGGTCCGGTAGATGCACTTGTAAATAACGCAGGCGTTATGCTTCTAGGTCAGATAGATACTCAGGAAGCATCGGAGTGGAAGCGCATGTTTGATGTGAACGTAATTGGTTTGCTCAATGGCATGCAGTCCGTCCTAGCACCTATGAAAGCACGTAACAGTGGTACGATCATTAACATCAGCTCTATCGCGGGCAAGAAAACATTCCCTGATCATGCTGCTTATTGCGGTACCAAATTTGCGGTTCATGCTATTTCTGAAAACGTACGTGAAGAAGTTGCGTCATCGAATGTTCGCGTTACGACGATTGCACCTGGTGCAGTGGAAACGGAATTACTTTCACATACAACGTCTCAAGATATTAAAGATGGTTATGACGCCTGGAAGGTGGATATGGGCGGCGTGTTGGCAGCAGACGACATTGCACGAGCAGTGCTGTTTGCTTATCAGCAACCGCAAGGTGTATGTGTTCGTGAAATTGCTTTGGCACCGACAAAACAACAACCTTAACATTGAGTTACGGCGATTTTAGGTCACTAAAGCCGTAAAACTTTGCATATCGATTCGTGATTGAGATGGCATCTTTAAACTAAGTTGCGTGAAAATTTAGGTCATCCATTTAAATCCGGACACTAAGTGTGTTATTGCTTATACCCAAGTTACTCAAGGTGAGAAAAAACTTTGAGTAATTTGGGTTTTTATTTGGTCTCAATTTTAGGTAGCGGAATTTATTTAGGTCGAAGGCGATAGTTGTGAAGAAAGGAGAGTGTGACGTAAAACAAAATGAAGCAATATCCGTCTCTTAATGAGAATTGATTTCATCAACGTCACAAGCCGTTACAATTATCCGTTAGGTATTATACTTTGTGGATGGTTAATATTTAACCAAACAAGGAGGTGTGTATGAAACGATTCGCAAACATACTTTTTGCAACACAAGGATTGCCAGGCCATAGTGACGCCCTCGAACAAGCGATGAGGATTGCATCTAGCAACAAAGTGCCTGTCTCAGGGCTAATAGCGTGTCCTGATTTCCCAACAGACATGATCCAGTATCAGCAAAGTTATGAGCAATCGCTGCAAGACTCCCTCAAACAAAGTATTCACGAATACAGACAGAAGCTGGGACTCTCTGAAGAGGATCTCGCATTTCCTCTTACTGTGAAAAGCAGTGAAAAGCCCGCTGTCTGTATTATTCAAGAAGCATTAGCTGATAACAAAGATCTCATCATCAAAGAAGCTGAACCGCTCGGTGAAGGTGCTGAGGGTTTCAAAGCTATTGATATGACTCTGTTACGAAAATGCCCTTGTCCGCTTTGGTTGCACCGACCAATTGATAAGCCAAGAGATAAACGCCGTGTTGCTGTGGCTATCGACCCATTAACGGCAAGCGATGAACAGCACTCATTAGCCGTGCGTTTACTCGAATTATCGCGTTCGATAGCCGACACCTGCGATAGTCGTTTACACGTGATTTCTTGCTGGGAGTATTACTTAGAAAACTACCTTAATGGTAACGCTTGGATTCAAGTCGATGATGCTGAGTTGAAACATGAACTCGATAAGGCAAAAGCCGATCATAAACAAGCTCTGCAACAGCTGTTGGAGGAGTCTGGGATTACAGGTGAAATTGTGATTCACCACCTGCATGGAAAACCCGACGAAAAGATTCCAGATTACGTAGAGAGTATTGAGGTAGACGTGCTGGTAATGGGAACCTTAGCGAGAACTGGTATATCTGGCTATGTTATTGGTAATACGGCTGAAAATATTTTGCAATCGATTAACTGTAGTTTGGTCGCTCTTAAGCCCGATGGTTTTGTCTCACCGATTCAGTAATTGGGGTGTAACAAAGTTGGGTTTAAGTGATGTTTTAGGTAAAGGAGGGAGATGGATCTCTAGAACATGGAATTATCAATGTATCAATAAGTTATCAGAGGAGAGTGACATGAAAAACCTATGCCCGAAATGCCACACAGAAATGATAGAACGTTCGAATGTTTATGTTTGTCCGAGAAATGATATCGGTGACTGCACCTACGATGCATTCGAGTTAGCTGATGACGATAATCCATATACATTCAGCCAAGAACACGTAAGTAGTGACCTACGTTCTTATGCCGTAGCAGACAGCAAATAGCGGTTTGTATCGGCGTTCCTCTAAGTAGCACTCAGTGATTACTGTTTGCTACTTTTCCCTTGGTTTCATGATCGTTTTTGAAGCGCTTGGGCTAAAACAATACAGTGGAGTTTGTCATTTGCGCCGGATAGGGCGTATCTTCTTATAATAACGAATGGGCTGCGATGTTGAATAACATAACGGGTAAAGAAAACCTACCGAAAAACCTAGATAATCAGTTGGTCTTACTGATTTTCCCTGCGCTGCCAGTTTTAATCTTCTCTTTTCTCTTCTATATCTATACTCCTGCAGGCGTGAGCTGGAATGCGGAATGGATACCAAGCCTCGATATCAACCTTAGCTTTAGATTAGATGGTCTTTCATTTCTTTTTGCGGGACTGATCAGTGGGATTGGCGCACTGATTCAAATCTACGCTTTGGCTTATTTACGAGAAAGTGATAGCCGGTTTTCCTTTCATTTGTATCTAACCCTATTCATGCTTGCCATGCTAGGGATTGTGATGAGCGATAACATTCTGTTGTTATTTGTTTTCTGGGAACTCACCACCATCACTTCTTACTTACTGATCGGGTTTAATCACGAAAATAAAACGTCTCGGAAAAACGCCTTGCAGTCGCTGATTGTTACCGGTGCTGGTGGACTAGCGTTGCTAGCTGGTCTTATCTTGCTGGGAGCAATGGCAGGGAGTTATGAGCTAAATACCATTATCGAGCAGGCAGACACTATTGCGCAGCATGAATGGTTTATCCCATCTCTAGTGCTCATACTACTCGGTGCATTTACTAAATCTGCGCAATTCCCGTTTCATTTTTGGCTACCTAACGCGATGGCAGCTCCCACTCCGGTCAGTGCGTATTTACACTCGGCAACAATGGTAAAGGCAGGCATTTACCTATTAGCACGTTTATCGCCAGTTTATGCCCACAGCGAGATCTGGTTTTATGCTTTAGTCATCACTGGGAGTATCACGGCCATTTGGTGCACATTTGTCGCATTAAAACAAACTGACTTGAAGCTGATGCTAGCCTACAGCACGAATGTTGCTTTGGGTAAATTAACATTATTACTAGGTATGGGCACAGATTTGGCCGTTAGTGCAGTATTGATGTTTATTCTCGCTCACTCTTTCTATAAAGCTGCGCTGTTTATGGTGGTGGGTAATATCGACAAAGCGACAGGAACACGAGATATTGATCAATTGTACGGCCTGAAGTCAGTTCTCGTCATCAGCATGGTTGCGGGGAGTTTGGCTGCATTGTCTAAAGCGGGGTTCCCGCCGTTGTTAGGCTTTTTGAGCAAAGAATACATGTACAAGTCCGCAGTAGAGCTCAATAACTGGATCGCCTTTGTACTTTTAATCGTGAATATACTGATGGTCGCGCTAACCATTATGCTTATTGCGAGACCATTCTTTGCTCGCCGTGATCTCGTGCCGATTGAAACTAAGCCAGTTGAGACAAAAAAAGCCATGTGGATCTCGCCTTTGCTCTTGGCAGTTGGCAGCCTCCTAGTTCCGTTATTCGGTTTGAATTGGTTAGATCGCAATATTATTTTTCCGGGCTCTGCTGACATTCTGCCCACAGCAACTCTTAAAGAGACATCACTATGGCATGGCGTGAATGTACCGTTAGTGTTAAGCGTTATTACGCTAGCGTTGGGGTATGTGGTGTACCGTGTTTATCCTACTGTGTCTGCATTTTTTCAGCGGCTACATCTATTCGTCCCCAAAGCGGAGAATATTTTTGAACGACTATTAGATGGCATGATGACAGTGGCGAAGTGGCAAACGGCGCGGTTACAGCAAAAGAAATTGAGTCGCTATGTCCTATTATTTTTCACGGTACTTGCCGTTGCGTTACTGAGTCAGGTAGCGCTTATTCCTCTGCCTTTGGTTGGCGAACTTTCAAGTGTCACTTTCTATGAGATTGGTATTGCATTATTGTTGATTGGTGCTGCGCTCGTATGTACGTTGTCCCACGCAAGACTTCTTGCGATTTCTGCGCTTGGTATGATTGGCTTCATGACCACGCTTGTTTTTATGATTTATAGCGCCCCGGACGTTGCGAAGACTTTACTGTTAGTGGAAACATTAATGGTGGTCTTTCTTGCATTGTTAATGCGTCATATGCCACGTCTAACCACCGTGCCTAAGCATTCAATAAAACGTAAAGTAGCGAATATTTGCATAGCAGGTGTGATAGGTGTTTCGGTTACTTTACTTTTGTTAGGAATCACGTCTCAGCCGATGGACTCTTCGGTGTCAGATTTCTTTGCAGAAAACAGTGTCCCGGGTGGACATGGGCGAAACATTGTTAACGTTATTCTGGTCGACTTTCGCGCATTTGATACATTGGGAGAAGTTGTTGTCGTTGTTATTGCAGGGATTGCTGCAGTGAGTTTGCTTAAGACAAGAGCGAAAAAGCAAAATCGTATCCAATCATTAATTTTTGCAACCACGGCACACATTGTTTCGGCACTCATGCTCGTATTTTCAGTGTATCTGTTGTTACGTGGTCATAACGAACCGGGTGGTGGCTTTATTGGTGCGTTGATTGCCGTTATTGGTTTATCACTTCTCATGTTCGCGGAATCACCGAAATACGTTCGTTCTAGGTTGTATTTCAAACCGTTTCTCATTGCGTTATCTGGCATCGCATTGAGCTTAGTTTCTGGTGCTTTGAGCTTTGCGTTTGATAAACCGTTTTTGACCGGACTGTGGTGGAAAGACGTGATACCACTAGGGACGCCATTGGTTTTTGATGTTGGTGTTTACCTTGCCGTTATAGGTGGCGTGATGGGTATGCTGCTTCGTATTAATGAGGAGCTAGAGTGATGGAAATAGTCTGGAGTGTTGTCGTTGGAGTATTTGTCGCAGCAGGTGTTTATTTAATGCTTGAAAAGCATATCTTGCGCCTTTTGTTCGGCATCATGTTACTCAGTAGTGCGGTTAACCTTGCTATTTTTACCGCTGGAAGGCTGACGCCCGGAGAGCCGCCATTGATTGGCGATAATGCTCTTTTACCACCAGATAGCGCGGCAAATCCTTTACCTCAAGCGCTTATCTTAACTGCGATAGTCATCGGTTTTGGACTACTTATTTTTGCTTTAATGCTGTTCTATCGAGCTTATAAAGACACTGGAACTGCAAACGTCGATGAAATGCAACGTTCTGAGGAGGGTCAATGAGTTCGATTTTGCTTACGTTACCGGTTGTTCTCTCGCTGAGTACGGCGTTGACTATCTTCTTCGTCCGTCGCTCAACAAAAAGTGTTGAGTGGTTGAGCGGTGTAAGTGCGACTTCGAACCTTTTCGTTGCGGGCTTTCTCACAGAAAACATCATAAGTAATGGTATTCAAGCCGTTGCTTTTGGTCAGTGGAGTGCGCCATTTGGTATCGTGTTTGTCGCAGATTACCTCAGCGTTGCTATGGTGATGATAACGGCGGTGATTGGTGCGATATGTGTTTTCTACGCGATGGCGGACCTTCACCGAAAGCCCTCCTATAGCAATTACCATGCGTTAATGCACGTGTTGCTTGCTGGCGTTTATGGTGCTTTCCTGACTGGAGATATTTTTAATCTGTATGTTTGGTTTGAGGTCATGCTCATTTCATCATTTGGTTTAATGGTGTTAGATGCAACGAAAACTCAAGTTGATGGTGCAGTAAAGTACGTGATGTTGAACCTGATTTCGACGCTGGTATTTTTGCTTGCTATCGGCTTGTTGTATGGCGCAACGGGCACCTTGAACTTGGCCGATCTCTACACCAAAGTAGGGGAAAATGAATTGAGCATCAACATGATGCTGTCCGCGCTATTTTTGTTTGCCTTTTCTATTAAAGCGGCACTCTTTCCTTTATTTGCTTGGTTGCCAGCTTCTTATCACACGTTACCAAGCGGTGTGGTGGCACTGTTTGCCGCGTTGCTTACTAAAGTCGGTGTATACGCGTTGATAAGAGTCTTCACCTTAGTATTTCCGCTCGCCGAGAGTGGCTGGCAACCGACGTTAATTTGGGTCGCAGGGCTAACCATGTTAACGGGCGTTTTAGGAGCGGCTAGCCAATTCGACATTAAGAAAATTCTTTCTTTTCATATTATTAGCCAAATAGGCTATATGATCATGGGGTTGGCTATTTACACTCCCTTAGCTTTAGCCGGTGCCATTTTCTACATTGTTCATCACATCATTGTAAAAGCGAATTTGTTCTTAATAGGTGGATTCATCGAGCGCAAATATGGCTCTAGTCAACTTGAACATTTGGGTGGGGTATATAAAGCTATGCCTTGGTTGGCGTTCTTGTTTCTTGTGCCTGCGTTTTCTCTGGCCGGTTTTCCACCGCTATCGGGTTTCTGGGGAAAGCTATTGGTCATCAAGTCGAGCATACAGGCTGAATATTACTGGTTAGCAGGTACCGCGTTATTGGTGGGGTTGCTTACTGTCTACTCGATGACGAAAATTTGGAGTGAGGCATTTTGGAAAAAGCCATTTAGAGAGAAGCCAGAACAGACTCTGCAGGCCAAAGTACATTGGTTGTACTGCGTTCCAATTATTGTATTGACGACGTTGACGCTAATCATTGGCTTAGTGGCGGAGCCTTTTTATCAATTTTCCGTTCAAGCTGCAGAACAACTGTTAAATCCGACTGAATACATCAGAGTGGTGTTAGGAGGAAATACATGATCTATCTATTCCTCAATTTTTTCTTAGCGTTAGCGTGGATGATGCTTAATGGCAGCTATTCGAGTCTGAATTTTGTTGTCGGATTTACGGTCGGTTTTTTTGCTTTAAGGTTGAGTCAACCATTTGGATTGAAAACGAGCTATTTTCAACGTTTTGCATCTGCATTGAAGTTATTGATGTACTTCGCTTATGAAATGGTTATATCGGTTGCGAAAGTGGTGTGGGACGTTGTGACACCTACTCATTTGAGTCAGCCTGATATCGTTTATGTCCCTCTGGAGGTCGATTCTGATCTAGAAATCTCATTACTGGCGAACATGGTTTCTTTAACACCGGGCACGCTTAGTTTGGATGTTACGGCTGATAAAAAGTATCTTATCGTTCATGCCATGTTTGCACCTGAACATGAAGAGGTTATTCGCGGAATTAAAGATGGGTTAGAGCATCGAATTTTGGAGGTGACGCGTGGATAGTTGGCTGCAAATAACGGTCACTTTTGCCTATTCTGGGCTACTACTCAGCTTTGTTATGGCTTTTGCTCGTTTAATTCTAGGACCAACGCTAGCTGATCGAGTTGTGGCGTTAGATCTGATTTCATTTATCACTATCGGATTTATTACGGTTTACACCTTAGACAGCGGTGAGGACGCTCTGTTAGATATCGCCATTACATTAGGTTTGGTTGCATTTCTCGGCACGATCGCATTTGCACGTTTGATCGTTAAAAGAAAGGAGAAAGAATAATGGACGTGTTGATTGGACTATTTTTATGCTTAGGAACATTGTTGACCTTGATTGCAAGTCTAGGTGTTCTGAGGCTTCCGGATTTGTATACCCGAATGCATGCAGCGACCAAAGCTGGGACCGTCGGAGTGAGCTGCTTGTTATTAGCGGTCGCTTTCTCACTCCCTGAAGTTACCGTGATCTCTCGGGTTATGGGTACGATGTTGTTTATCGTTCTCACTGCGCCAGTCGCCTCCCACCTGCTCGGCAGAGCAATGCGAGAGGTCGGATATAAGATTTGGCGCAATGATTAACCATTAGCGTCGAATAGTACTACGTCCTAGTTGAAATAAACTCGAAGCTGTATTGATGAAGTCGGAAGTAATTGACGGTATATTCAAATGCACGACCATCTTCTAGGTAACCAGTGGACTCAACTTTTAGAATAGGGGAAGCTTCTGATTCATTCAGGTATGAGGCCGTCTCTGCATCTAACAAGTACGGTTTGACAGACTGACTGCTTTTCGCAATTTTCAATCCTTTGCTATTTTCAATGTACTCATATTTAGAACCATTCATTATGGCTATGCTCAAGTCTGGAAATAACATTGCTGGCATATGAGTGACTTCGTAAATTTCAGGCTCATCATTAATACATCTGAGTCTATGTATTTCATATGTATCATCATTGGGCGAGAGATTTAACTGCTTAGCAACCTGCTCATTCGGCTTTTTAAGTTCGAACTTTATGACTTGAGAGCTAGGCGTTTTCCCCTGTTTACTGACTTCCTCGATAAAACCCAGCAAATGTAAGGCATCATGTTGGGCTTTTAGATCGTTTACATAAGTTCCACTACCTCTTGTCCGACTAATTAAATTATTGTCGACCAGAATTTGTAAGCTTTTTCTGATGGTTACGCGGCTTACGGAAAACTCTTCTTGCAAATCACTCTCTTTTGGAAGCATCGATTTCGGTTGTAGTTCCCCATCTTTGATCTTTTTTTCTAATCGTTCCGCAATGTCTATGTATTTGGGTTTCATAATACCTCGCTAAGTCTTGGATCATGATAGCAAGAATGTGATCTGAGATGTAGTTAATACTTTTCCTTAGGATCTTTGTGTGATTTTTATCTCGTATCTTTGTGCTTATACTTTAAATGTATCATAAAAGTATTAATACTTATTTTATGCATTTTCAGGATAAACATTTGAGGTAGCGAAATGAAACGTCAAAAATTAACGATTGTTGGTGCTGGCAGTACATACACACTTGGTATGATGAACAGCCTTATTGCCGAAAAAGATAACTTTCCACTCGCAAAAGTCGTGTTTTACGACATAGATGAGAAACGCCAAGAGTCGAATGCATTAGCTACTGAAATTCTATTGCGAGAACACTATCCAGAAGTTGAAGAGTTTGTTTATACAACGGATAAATCTGTCGCATTCGCAGATTCGGACTTTTTCTTTATCCAGATCCGCACTGGTGGGTTGGCCATGCGCGAGCGCGATGAACAAATCCCGCTATCCAACTCTTGTGTTGGGCAAGAGACATGTGGCGCGGGAGGAATGGCATATGGACTTCGCTCTATCGGCGACATGATCCAGCTAGTGAACGAGATCCGACAAACGTGTCCAGATGCGTGGATTCTTAATTACACCAACCCGGCGGCAATTGTCGCTGAAGCTTTAAATCGTGAATTTCCGCATGATAAGCGAATTCTAAATATTTGTGATATGCCAGCAGCGATTATGGTCAGCTATGCGCAATTGTTAGGGTGTGAAATTTGGGACTTTGTTCCTGAATATTTTGGGCTTAATCACTATGGCTGGTTTACCAAAATTCGTAACAAACAGGGTGAAGACTTAACGGATAAAATTAAAAATATCATCCTAAAAGAAGGGATCAGTGCGGTTGATGCGGAAATAGCGGATGACCCATCGTGGCAAGCCACATTCAAAAACATGAGAACAATGCTTGCTGATAATCCAGAGTTTTTGCCGAATACGTATCTTCAATACTATTTGTACCCTGAAAAAATGGTGGTGAAAGAGGATATCAATAATACTCGCGCAAGGCAGGTAATTAACGGCCGTGAGAAACGAGTGTTCGAATTGAACGCAAGAATAATTGAAGCGGGCACCACGAAGCACGAAACACTGCATGCCGATATCCATGGTCGATACATGGTGAGAGTCGCGGCTTCGCTAGCCTACAACTTGAGCGATGTGTATCTCGTCATCGTACCGAATAATGGTGCTATTACAAATTTACAAAATGACGCCATGGTAGAAGTTCCAGCTGCGCTAACTAGTGATGGACCGAAAGCTTTTACTGTAGGAAAAATCCCAACCTTCCAAAAAGCCATGATTGAAAGCCAACTTGGTTACGAGAAATTAGTCGTGGATGCTTGGTACGAAGGAAGTCAGCAAAAGCTGATTAATGCACTCACACTTAACCGTACCGTGGTTAATGTGCCAAAAGCTAAAGAAATAACAAAACAATTACTAGAAGAAAATAAAGCCTACCTTCCTCAATTTTTTCAATAACAACTGGACGTTCGGGGCCTACTTGTAGGCTCCGTGAATGAAACAAGAGGTTTATATGAAAGACATTATTCAAAGGTTCGGGGCCGCGATGTTTGTTCCCGTTCTATTATTTCCAGCAGCGGGCATGTTATTGGGTTTCTCTGTTGTGCTGTTAAATCAAGAAGTGTTTCCTTGGGCACTAGAGGGGAGTGCTTGGGTTAAAGTCTCGACGATCATTTTACAGGCATCTCTCGCTGTATTTAAAAATATGGCACTTATTTTTGCCGTTGGGTTACCTATCGCTTTAGCTAAAAAAGCATCTGGTCGCGCTGTACTTGCAACACTCGTTTCCTACATTACGTTTAACTACGTTATTGGTGGAATCCTTCAATTTTGGGGACCAGAACTGGGCGTGAACTATACGGAAGGTGAGCGAGGTTTGACTGAAGTTGGTGGCATTCTAACGCTTGATACCAACTTGCTAGGTGCCATTTTAATTGCAAGTCTCTCTGTTTGGGTTCACAACCGATTCTTTGATAAAAAGCTACCGGATTGGGCGGCTGTATTTGGCGGAACGCCATTGGTTGTGATCATTAGTTTCCCCATTATGGTCGTGATGGCAATTCTAACTTGTTTGACTTGGCCAAGTATTCAGCATGGTATTAACAATCTGCAATCATTTTTGGTTTCTGCTGGATCGTTAGGGGTATGGCTATTTACGTTTTTAGAGCGAATCATGATACCAACGGGGTTGCATCATTTCGTATATGGTCCCGTTTTTTATGGGCCAGTTGCAGTCGATGGCGGAACGGTTGCCTATTGGATTCAAAATATACAGACATTCGCCCAGAGCTCGGAAAGTTTAACGACACAATTTCCTCAGGGTGGTTTGATGTTGACGGGAATGGGTAAAGTGTTTGGTTGTACGGGTATCGCACTAGCACTCTATTCAGTTGCGAAAAAAGAAAATAAAAAGATGGTGATGGGGTTAGTGCTCGGAGCCGCAATCACAGCAATTCTTACAGGGATCACCGAACCAATAGAGTTTACATTCTTATTTATCGCACCTGCGCTGTTTGCTTTGCATGCGTTGTTATCTGCGACAATGGCAACGATCGCCTTTATATTTGGTGTTTCCGGTAACTTTCAGACTGGCTTGATAGACTTCATTTTCCAAAACTGGTTGCCTTTGGCTGGTAACCATGCAGGAACATACGTGATTCAGATTATTATTGGTCTCATGTTTACTGGTGTCTACTTTGTTACGTTTCGCGCGCTTATTTTAAAATACAACATACTTACTCCGGGACGTGAAGGTGCAGATAGTAAGTTGTATTCCAAAGCTGACTACAAAGAAGCGAAAGCGGTCCATAACAGTAGCGCAAGTCCGTCACAAGCTAGTGCCTTTATTGAAGGTTTGGGTGGAAAAGAAAACATTGAATTGTTAACTAATTGCGCGACGCGTCTGCGTGTTAAAGTTAAAGATGTCTCTCTTGTAAAGGAGAACGCATTTTTCACACAGCACGGAGCGGTGAATATTGTTAGAAATCAAGAGAGCCTTCAAATCATCGTTGGTTTAACGGTGCCACAAGTTCGCGAAGATATGAGCCAACTGATAAAAGCTTAACCCCCAAACTAATGCTCCAGCTCATATGGCTCAAAGGTGAGATAGAATTATCTCACCTTTTTTGTGTACATGAAGCATATTTCGCTCAGTTTCCACGAAAGTGGGGAGGAGTTATCGAGCGAGCTAAAATACAGTTAGGTTATACCCGTCTGTATTGTTGGAAGACTTGTTGAGTCTCTAAGTGACAGTGGCGCCACTTTCTATGTTGAAAAGCGTTTTAATTTCTTCCAGCACTTCTGGGTTAGCAATAGCACCAATGTTTTTTACAGCTTGTCCGTTTACCACTTGTTTCACTGCTAGCTCAACCAATTTGCCTGAGCGCGTTTTAGGAATATCACTGATAGCAAAAATTTGTCGTGGGACATGGCGCGGTGAACATTTTGTTTTCAATGTTTGGCGAATTGAATCGGTGAGTTGTTGGGTTAACTCGACGTTGTGAGCGAGTTTTACTAGTAACCAGATTTCTTCAGACTGCTGGTTTAACTTGCCGACAGCGATGGAGTCTTCAACCTCG
Source organism: Vibrio sp. Vb1755 (assembly GCF_033338635.1). NCBI lineage: Bacteria > Pseudomonadati > Pseudomonadota > Gammaproteobacteria > Vibrionales > Vibrionaceae > Vibrio > Vibrio sp. Vb1755. The sequence goes on from NZ_JAWOTA010000001.1 coordinate 494,110, forward strand.
GGTAACGCGTTCACTTGTTGGTAGATTTCAGCGGTACCGATTCGTACGCCGCCTGGATTTAAGGTTGCGTCACTACGGCCATAAAAAATAAAGCCGCCATGTTCGGTTTGCATCACATCGTCGCCATGGTGCCAGATATCGGTAAACTTGCTCCAATAAGCGTTGTGATAACGTTCGCCGTTGTCGTGCCAGAAACCAATAGGGAAGTTAGGTAGCGAGTTATTACAAGTCAGTTCGCCGCGTTTTTGCGTAATAGTATGTCCACCATCCTCTAGAACACGTGCGTCGATTCCCAGCCCTGCGCCTTGGCATTCACCTGTGTAAACTGGTGAAATAGGGTTTCCAAGTACAAAGCATCCGCAAATATCTGTGCCGCCAGCGATAGAAGCGAGATGCAAGTCCTGCTTGATGTGCTGATAGACATAATTAAATTGTTCTGGGTAAAGCACCGAACCAGTTGAGCACAGAGTTTTGAGTGACTTCAAGTTATGTTCTAGTTTTGGAGAGCAGTTCGCATGCTCCAGTGCCTCTAAGTATTTCGCTGAAGTACCAAACAGCGACACGTTATGTTCTTCTACTAATCGCCATAAGACGGAGTGATCAGGATAAACCGGACTACCGTCGTAAATCACTAAGGTTGCTCCACTCGCAAGAGCGGAAACATGCCAGTTCCACATCATCCAACCACATGTTGTGTAGTAGAAAACCTTGTCTTGCGATTTGATGTCGCAATGCAGTTGATGTTCTTTGAGGTGATTGAGCAAGGTACCGCCTGCGGAATGGACAATACACTTAGGTTGACCTGTTGTACCAGAAGAATACAAAATGAATAACGGGTCATTAAACAGCGTTGGTTGATATTGAATTGATTGTGGAGAAAAGTGGTGAGTAATATCGGACCAAGAAACAAACTCAGAAGTGCTAGCACTTTCAGCGTTTTGTAAATATTCGATTTGGCATACGCTAATAGTAGTCTCTTCGGAGGCACTGCTTAACTTACTACTAAGAGTGGTGTTCTTGTCCGTCATATCGAAAGCTTTGCCTCCGAACTGGTAGCCATCACAGCAAAAAAGAACTTTCGGTTTGACCTGACCAAAACGCTCTACGACGCTATCGATACCAAAATCAGGAGAGGTTGAAGTCCAAATGGCACCAAGACTGGTGGTGGCCAGCATGGCAATAACGGTTTCAGGAAGGTAGGGCAAATAACCCGCAACGACATCGCCTTTACCGACACCACAATTGAGTAGCCATTGTTGAATGGCGGAAACTTGTTCAAGCAACTGTTTACCGGTGAGTTGTCGGTGTTCACCGCTTTCATTGCTAAAAACAATAAACTCACGCTCTGGTGCTTGTTCAGCCTGAGATAGGAGGTTCTCTGCGTAGTTCAGCGTGGCGTCAGCAAACCATACTGTGTCTCTATTTACATGGTGATGACTAGAACCTGTTTGTGTCCATTTGGGACTGCCAAGGCTCTTGATTTGCGAACCCATATCTCCGATTACGTTGCAAAACTGCCAAATATGTCGCCAAAATTCATCATTGTGCTCAATGGACCAATGGTGTAGAGACGGGTAATTGTTGATTACGGCACCTTCGGCTTTGTCTTTATTAACCTTTTCAATGAACCGTAATAAGTTGCTATTGCTGACGCGCTCAGCAGATGGTGACCAAATAGGTGCAGAATTTGGCATAGGTCCCTCTAATTTCAATTCTTTTGAATATGACCAAAAACAAAATAAAGGGGCGAACATAGCAGTGTTCGCCCCTTATCTGATCGTTTAAAGTTGTTCGGCAAGCTGAGGTAGTACCTCAAATAAATCACCAACCAATCCATAGTCGGCAACTTCAAAGATAGGAGATTCTGGATCTTTGTTGATCGCGACAATCACTTTGGATTCCTTCATTCCTGCAAGATGCTGGATGGCACCGGAAATCCCAACCGCTATATAAAGCTTAGGTGCAACGATTTTACCGGTTTGACCCACTTGTAAGTCGTTGGCAACAAACCCGGCATCAACCGCCGCGCGAGAAGCGCCAATGGCAGCACCTAGTTTATCGGCCACTTGCTCGATCAACGCGAAGTTCTCTTTGCTACCGACCCCGCGTCCACCTGACACAACCACCTCTGCCGCGCTTAATTCAGGACGTTCTGACACGGTTTTATCGACAGAAACCAATTCAACCATTGGAGCTGAGATAGTGACCTGCTGATGCTTAATATCAGCTTGGTTGTGACAAGTAACCGGCTCAAACGCAGACGCGCGCACGGTAATGACGCGAACCTTGTCGCTGGTGGTCACTTTGGCAAATGCGTTTCCTGCGTAAATAGGGCGGATAAAAGTGTTTTCATCGATAACTTGGACAATATCGGAAATTTGCCCAACGCCGAACTTCGCTGCTACTCGAGGTGCAAGGTCTTTCCCTTTTGATGATGAGCTAGCCCAGATTGCGTCAAAACCTTCAGCAATACTCACTACAATAGGTGCGATACTCTCGGCAAATTGATGCTTAAGTTGCTCATCATCGACACAAATTACGTTTGATATACCATCAACGCGACAAGCTTGCTGAGCGACTTCTTCACACTGGTGGCCCACTACGATCAAAACATTGTCTTGGCTGACTTGTTTTGCTGCATTAACCACTTTGAGTGTGTCCGCATGCAATTGGTTATTGTCATGCTCTGCTATGATTAAGTTCTTCATGAAATCACCTTCGCTTCGTTACGCAGCTTATCGAGAAGCTCTGAGACAGATTCAACCTTGATGCCACCTTTTCTTTGCGCTGGCGGTGTGATTTCTTGAATGGTTTGGCTAAATACCACTTCAACACCCAGACTGTCAGGTGTGATGGTATCTAACGGCTTGCGCTTAGCTTTCATGATATTAGGCAAAGAGGCAAAACGCGGTTCATTCAGGCGTAAGTCAGTACTGATCACCGCAGGTAAGTTCATCGCGACCGTCATCAAGCCGCCGTCCACTTCTCTCACGACCTGAACTTTTTGATCTTCAATCTTCACGTCGGAAGCGAAAGTTGCTTGAGGCCAGTCAAGTAGGGCGGCCAGCATCTGAGCCACTTGGTTGTTGTCCGTATCAATGGATTGTTTACCCGTAATCACAAGCTGTGCTTGTTCTTGCTCAACTAGAGCTTTGAGCAGCTTAGCAACAACTAATGGCTCTATTTTGTCTTCAGTATCGACATGAATAGCGCGATCGGCGCCTAATGCAAGCGCGGTACGTAGTTGCTCCTGACACTGGCTACCGCCAGCACTGACAACGATGACTTCATCTGCAATACCTTGCTCCTTTAGTCGTACGGCTTCTTCAACGGCTATTTCGCAAAATGGATTAATCGTCATCTTGACGTTATTGGTTTCAACATCGCTATGGTCCGCTTTCACGCGAACTTTAACGTAGGGATCAATGACCCTTTTGATTGGCACTAGTATTTTCACGTTAGATTCCTTTTACAGTGAAGACTATGTGTTTACAGTGAAGACGATGTGATGACGTCTTTAAAATGATGTTAATTTACCTTTACGTTTGCGTCAACTTTAAATATATTGTTGATTAACAAGTTGGCAACATGCAAAGAAAAAGGAATGCAATCATGGAAAGAGACTGCATGGAATTTGATGTTCTGATTGTAGGCGCTGGTCCCGCAGGTTTGTCTGCGGCATGCCGAATCAAACAATTAGCAGCAGAAAAAAAACAAGACCTCTCTGTTTGCGTGGTAGAAAAAGGTTCTGAAGTTGGAGCGCATATTTTATCGGGTGCGGTGTTTGAAACGCGGAGTTTGGATGAGCTTTTTCCCGACTGGGAAGAGAAAGGCGCTCCGCTCAATACCAAAGTAAACCAAGATAAAACCTACTATCTAGGCAATGACATCAATGGTCATGAACTGCCTTCTTGGGCGGTGCCTAATACGTTACATAACAAAGGTAATTACATCATAAGTTTGGGCAGTCTATGCCGATGGATGGCGTTGCAGGCTGAGAACTTGGGGGTGGAGGTCTACCCAGGTTTTACCGCCAGTCAAGCGATCATCGATGAAGATAGTCGTGTTTGTGGCGTGATCACGGGCGATATGGGATTAGATAAAAATGGTGAACAAAAAGGAAATTTCGAACCTGGTATTGAACTGCGAGCGAAGTTTACTTTATTTGCTGAAGGCGCACGGGGGCATATTGGTAAGCAGTTGATTAACCGATTTAATCTTGCTGAAGAGAAAACGCCTCAACATTACGCTATCGGTTTTAAAGAGCTGTGGGAAATCCCATCAGAGCAGCATCAGCCAGGTTTAGTAGTGCACGGATTAGGTTGGCCGTTATCAAATGAAGCTACAGGTGGCAGTTATCTCTACCATTTAGAGGGAAACCAAGTTGCCGTCGGGTTGATTATTGACTTGAATTATAAGAATCCGCACTTGAGTCCATTTGATGAGTTTCAACGTTTTAAACACCACCCGTTGATTGAGCAATACCTCAAAAATGGGAAGCGTATTAGCTATGGCGCGAGAGCGATTACCAAGGGCGGCTTTCATTCGCTTCCCACGCAGCAGTTTGCTGGTGGCTTGTTAATTGGCTGTGATGCAGGAACACTTAACGGCGCTAAAATCAAAGGCACACACACCGCAATAAAATCTGGAATGCTTGCCGCTGAAGCAGTATGTGAAGCCCTTGAGAGTCAGTCAGTTACTGCTGATTATCAAAAGCATTTCAAACAGTCTTGGCTGTATGAAGAGCTTTATCAAGCACGTAACTTCTCAAGTGGAATCCACCGCTTTGGATCGTGGCTGGGCGGTGGTTTAGCGCTGCTGGAACATAACGTGTTAAAAGGTAAAGCTAAGTGGCATATCCGCTGTGATAAGCCTGATCATCAGTCTCTGTTATTGGCGGAAAACAGCAATGAAATTGTCTATCCGAAGCCTGATGGCGTGTTAAGTTTCGATCGCCTCTCTTCCGTTTATCTATCCAATATCTTCCATGAGGAAGATCAACCATGCCACTTACGACTGGAGAACCAGCGGATCCCTATTGAGCAGAACCTTGAATTATATGCAGAGCCAGCACAGCGCTATTGTCCGGCTGGCGTGTATGAAATCGTACAGGGGGAGCAGCAGCCAGAGCTGCAAATAAATGCGGCCAACTGTATCCACTGTAAGACCTGCGACATCAAAGATCCAAGTCAAAATATTACCTGGACTCCGCCAGAAGGTGGTGGTGGTCCGAACTATCCAAATATGTAAGCGTTTGAGAATAATTTTTATTAACAATTTATTTACTTAAAGTTTGCGTTAGTTCAAATCTTTCTCGATGAACTCGATTGCAACTTAATCTTTCAGGCACTATTCTGATTTTAAATTGACGTTTACGTAAACTGAATACAAAGTTGATGCATAGGTGTAAAAGCGGTTACCAGTATCAAAGTTAGGTTTGATCAAATAGTGCTCAATGGAACGCACTTAAAATAACGAAAGGGAGATCAACTATGGTATCGGAATCGCCTCTGTTGCAGGTAAACGATATTTCATTGGCTTTTGGTGGGGTGAAAGCTTTAACTGACGTGAGCTTCCATGTGAATGAAAAGGAAATTTTTTCAATCATTGGCCCAAACGGTGCAGGTAAAACCTCAATGCTCAATTGCATCTCTGGTCGATACACACCAAACAAAGGCTCTGTAATCTTCGCTGGAGATGACGTAACTAAACGTACACCAAGCCAACGAGCTGAGTTAGGGCTGGGAAGAACCTTCCAAAACTTAGCGCTCTTTTCTCATATGTCGGTACTGGACAACATCATGGTTGGCCGACACCACCTACTGAAAAATAACTTCGTCACGGGGCCACTCTATTGGTTCTCTAATGCGCAGAAAGAAGAGATGGCGCACCGCAAATATGTGGAAGACGTGATCGATTTTCTAGAAATCCAGCACATCCGAAAAGCGACTGCAGGCACCCTATCTTACGGCTTACGTAAGCGTGTAGAGCTTGCTCGTGCCATTGCCTTAAAACCTAAGTTACTGCTGCTTGATGAACCAATGGCAGGTATGAACTTGGAAGAAAAGGAAGACATGGCACGTTACATCATGGATCTGAATGAAGAATTAGATATCACGATCATCATGATTGAGCACGACATGGGCGTGGTCATGGACATCTCTAATCGCGTTTTGGTTTTGGATTTCGGGAAACACATTGCTACAGGTGAGCCTGAAGAAGTGATGGCCAACCCACATGTGAAACAAGCGTACTTAGGCGAAGAGCTACCGACATTAGAGGAGAGTGCATAATGGCACAGCAACATAATGATTGGGCAGATATAACCCGCTTAGATACCTTTCCAAAAGTGTTGCAACACAATGCCAAGAACTGGCCCGAGCAAGTCGCAATGCGTGAAAAGGAGTTTGGTATATGGCGAGAGTTCACTTGGAAGGATTATGAAAACCGCGTCAAGTGGATGGCACTGGCACTACAAGATTTAGGTATTGGTGAGCAAGATGTCGTTGGTTTGCTAGGTGATAACCGTCCTGAATGGGTATGGGGCGAGTTAGCGGCACATGCGATCAAAGGTTTCTCGCTGGGCATCTATCAAGATTCTATGCACGAAGAGGTGGCGTACCTTATCAACTATGCCAAAGCAAAAGTCGTGATTGCCGAAGATGAAGAGCAATGCGACAAGCTGCTTGAGCTTGGTGATGAAATTCCTAGCGTTGAATACATTATTTACTGCGATCCTCGTGGAATGCGTAAATACGATGATCCAAGATTAATTGATGTTGAACAGGTCTACAAAAAAGGTCAGCTGATTGATAAAGCGGACCCAGACAAATATCTCAATATGGTTGTTGAAACCAAAGGCAGCGATCTTTCAATTCTTTGTACTACGTCGGGTACGACTTCTAAACCAAAATTGGCTCAGCTACACAGTGGCACGTTCTTGGATCACTGTGCGGCTTACTTGCGTGCAGACCCTCGTTCCCCAGGCGACAACTACGTTTCTGTTCTGCCTTTGCCTTGGATTATGGAGCAGGTTTACGTGGTTGGTCAGGCGTTGATTTCTCGTCAAATCGTTAACTTTGTGGAAGAACAAGAAACCATGATGTCCGACTTGCGTGAAATCGGTCCAAACTTTGTGCTGTTAGCGCCACGTGTGTGGGAAAACATTGTGGCAGACGTGTCTGCACGAATGATGGATTCGACACCGTTTAAGCAAAAGATGTACAAACTGGGCATGAGCTTAGCCAACAAAGCGTTAGAGCAGGGCAAACGTTCTAAACTCGCCGAATGGATTCTTTTGCGTGCTTTGCGAGACCGTTTAGGCTTTTCGAACCTAACATCTGCTGCAACGGGCGGCGCGGCGATGGGGCCTGACACTTTCCGTTACCTACAAGCTATTGGTGTGCCACTTAAGCAGCTTTATGGTCAGACCGAAATGTGTGGCGCATACACCGTGCACCAAGCGGATGATGTGGATTACGATTCCGTTGGTGTTGCGTTTGATAATGCAGAAGTGAAAGTCATCAACCCAGACAGCAATGGCGTTGGTGAAATCATCGCGAAAAGTACAGGCATGTTTACTGGCTACTTAAACAACCAAGCAGCATATGATGAAGATGTTCAAGATGGTTGGATGCACACAGGCGATGCGGGCTATTTTAAAGATTCCGGTCACTTGGTCGTGATTGATCGTCTGAAAGATATGTCGGAAACCAGCCATGGCGACCGTTATTCGCCACAGTTTATCGAAAACAAACTCAAGTTCTCGCCGTTTATTGCAGAAGCCGTGGTGGTAGGTAAAGGTCGACCTTGGCTGTCTGCCATTATCTGTATTCGCTATGCGATCGTCGCGAAGTGGGCAGAGCAACGCGGCTTGGCATTTACCAACTACACCAACTTATCTGCTCAACCAGAAGTGTACCAAGCGATTCGTGAAGAAGTTCAAAAAGTGAACGAATCCCTACCGGATGCACAGAAGATCAGCAAATTCATTCTACTTTACAAAGAGTTGGATGCCGACGATGGAGAGCTAACTCGCACACGTAAAGTACGCCGTGGTGTGGTTGCAGAGAAATACGGAGACATCATCGAAACCATCTACAGCGACGATCCAAAAGTCGATGTCGATACAGTGATCACTTATCAAGATGGCACCAAAACACGCATTCAAACGTCGCTAGTTATTGAAACGCTTATTGAGCATGAGCCAACACTAGTGGATAGCGAACAACGGAGGATCGCATAGTGAATACGGATTTATTACTGCAACTCGTCATTAATGGCGTGATCGTTGGCATGTTGTATGGCGTTGTCGCCATGTGCTTTGTATTGATTTACAAATCGACCCAGGTGGTCAACTTTGCTCAGGGTGAGTTTTTGTTGATTGGCGCGTGGGTATGTTGGGCGGCATTGGTGCACCTACAGTTACCGTTTTTTATTGGCTTTTTACTCACGCTCGCGTTCATGATGATTTTTGGTATCGCCGTGCAAACCATTGTGCTCAGACCGTTGATTGGTGAACCGATTATCTCTGTGATCATGGTGACCATTGGTCTATCGATGTTTTTCCAAGCGCTGATGAAGTGGATATTCGGTGTCTCGGCTGTGTCGTACCCGCAAGTGTTCGAAACCAACGTGGTGAATATCGGAGGTTTGAATGTTGAGTTTGCTTACATTCTGAGCTTGATCTTCTCAATGCTCATCATGGGCGCGTTCTACTGGTTCTTCAAATTCAGCAAAATGGGTCTGGCAATGCGCGCAACGGCATTCAACCAGCAAGTAGCCCAGAGTCTTGGCATTTCCATCAAGAAAGTGTTCGCCATCAGTTGGGCCATTTCGGCAATGGTATCTGCAACAGCAGGGATTGTTATCGGTATCGTTAACGGCGTATCTGACGCGCTATCCATTATTGGTATCAAAGTTTTCCCAGCCGTTATTTTAGGTGGCTTAGATTCGGTAGTCGGCGCAATTGTCGGTGGTATCACCATCGGGGTGCTAGAAAACTTGGCTGAGTTTTTTGATAGCCAATACCTGCAAGTGGGTAACCTGTACAACATCGCACCATTCTATGTGCTGTTAATCATTCTTGCCTTCAAGCCATATGGCCTGTTTGGTACCAAAGATATTGAGCGTATTTAAGGAGAAATAACATGGCTCAACTTAGCATGCGCCCATGTGGGGATTTTCGAACCACATACAAAAGCGATACGCCAATTTTTGAAACCAAAACCATCAGAAGCCTTGCGATTGCTGGTGTCATCGCCATGCTGGCAGCACCGCTGGTCTTGGATATTTACTTCCTAAACCTGTTTATTCAGATTGCATACCTCGGTATCGCGGCATTGGGCTTAAACATTCTGGTTGGTTTTACCGGACAAATCTCGCTAGGTCACGGCGCGTTCTTTGGCTTTGGCGCCTTTGCATCGGCTTGGCTAAATAACCAGTTTAACATTCCAGTCGTGTTTGCGATTCCGCTTGCGGGTTACTTAACCATGATTGTGGGGATGCTGTTTGGTCTGCCAGCGGCTCGAATTAAAGGTTTATATCTAGCCATCGCAACGTTGGCGGCGCAGTTTATTTTAGAGGACTTCTTTGCTCGCGCAGATTGGTTCAGTGGCGGCTCATACGGTGCAAGCGCGAACCCAATTAATTTGTTTGGCTTTGAGTTTACGACTGACGAAAGCTTCTTCTACATCGCTCTGTTTGCGCTGATCTTCATGTATATGTGGGCATCAAACTTAATCCGTTCTCGTGACGGTCGCGCGTTTGTCTCAGTACGAGATCACTATTTGTCAGCAGAGATCATGGGTATCAACCTAACCAAGTATCGTCTGCTCTCATTTGGAGTGTGTGCATTCTATGCAGGCATCGGGGGGGCACTCTACGGACATTATCTAGGGTTTGTATCAGCAGAAGGCTTCACCATCATGATGTCTATCCAGTTCTTGGCAATGATCATCATTGGTGGCTTGGGTTCAGTCAAAGGCACATTGATGGGGACGATATTTATCGTATTGCTGCCTGAAGTTTTGGAGTTTGGCGTAACGGGGCTTTCAGCGTTTGGTGATACCACCGCTTTCACTGATGGTCTGGCTTACTTCAAAGAGATGGCGATTGGTTTAGTCATCATGCTGTTCCTCATTTTCGAACCTCAAGGATTATCGCATCGCTGGCAACAGATTCGAGCATATTGGAAACACTATCCGTTCTCATATTAACGTGGAATTAAGTGGAATATACCTCAATAACAAGGACAACGAGTTATGAACAAAGGACATTTAGCGACAACGTTGGTGCTGTCATCTGCACTGTTTACTACCGCAACTTGGGCAAAAGACTCTGTGTTTGTCGGGCAATTAGTCGACTTTTCTGGACCAACTGCCTATGTGAGCAAGCCTTATGGTTCTGGCGTGCGAGACGCATTGCGTTGGATTAACCAAAACGGTGGCATTAACGGTACCGAGCTCGAATTTGAAACAGTAGACATGGCGTACAAAGTACCAGTGGCGATTTCTAACTATAAACGTTGGGTTGCGCGTAAAGACATGGTTGCGCTGCAAGGTTGGGGTACGGCGGATACCGAAGCACTTATTTCGTTTGTCACCAAAGACAAAGTGCCGGTGTTCTCTGCTTCTTACTCTGGTCACTTAACTGACCCAACTGGCAAAAACCCAAAAACCGCGAAACCAGCGCCTTATAATTTCTTTTATGGTGCGTCGTACTCAGATGCGTGCCGTGCGCTAGTTAAGTGGGCGAAAGAAGATTGGGAATCTAAGGGCAATCAAGGTGCGCCGAAATTTACGCACATTGGCGATAACCATCCATTCCCGAATGCGCCAAAAGAAGCGTGTGCAGAGTACGCCAAAGAACTTGGTTTTGATGTGCAAAACCCAGTCGTTGTGTCACTAAAACCAGGGGACTTCAAAGCGCAATGTTTGTCGCTGAAAGAGTCAGGCACCAACTACGGTTACATTGCTAATATCGGTAGCTCGGTTATCTCACTAGTGAAGTCTTGTAACACGGTTGGGACAGAGTTCCAGTACATGGCAAACATTTGGGGCGGCGATAAGCCAGTGCTTGAAGCAGCAGGCGATGGCCTTAAAGATTACGTTTTCCCAGGTATGACAGCGTTTTGGGGAGATGATAATGAAGGCATGAAACTGGTCCGTGAGATTTCTAAGCAGTCTGAATCAGAGCCGGGCGAATTCAGAACTCACCATTACATTCGCGGTATTTGTTCTGCGTTCTATATGAAAGAAGCAATGGAGTGGGCGAAAGACAACGGTGGTATCACAGGTGAAAACATCAAGAAGGGCATGTATGTCCATGACAACTGGGTACCACAAGGCTTAGAAGGTGTTTGTGTCCCTGCGAACTGGAAACCGGAAGATCACCGAGGCACAACAACCGTGAACGTCTTTATGGGCAACAACGATGGCGGCGCAGTTGATATTAAGAAAGTATCTCAGGTGACATTGTCACGTCGTGACGATTGGCTAGGTTACTAATCTACGACTTATTAATAACAAAGCTTACTGAAAATAAGGATGGGTGAGAGAACACTCTCACCCTAGCAAGGAGTAGCTTGATGGCTGAATTAGCAACGAATATCGAACCGGCAGAAATACTGCTTTCAGTGAACAACATTGAAGTCGTCTACGACGAAGTAATACTAGTACTTCGCGGTGTGAGTTTAGAAGTTCCAAAAGGGCAGATTGTGACCTTACTGGGCGCCAACGGTGCGGGTAAATCCACAACGTTGAAAGCCATTTCTGGTTTATTGAAAACCGAAGATGGTGAAGTGACGCGCGGCGAAATCAACTTCATGGGCGAGCGTATAGACAACAAAAGCCCGGAAGAGATCGTCCGTTCGGGCATCTTCCAAGTTATGGAAGGGCGCCGAATTGTTGAAGATATGACGGTAATAGAAAATCTTCGCTTAGGCGCTTATACACGCACTGACAGCGAAGTTGAACAAGACATCGAAATGGTGTTTGACTATTTCCCGCGACTCAAAGAGCGCACTGGCCTGGCGGGCTATTTGTCTGGCGGTGAGCAACAAATGTTAGCGATTGGCCGAGCGTTAATGGCTCGACCGAAGATGATTTTGTTGGACGAACCGTCTATGGGGCTTTCTCCGCTGCTAGTTAAAGAAGTATTCAGCATTATTAACAAGATCAACAAAGAGCAAGGTATTACCATGCTTTTGGTTGAACAGAATGCCAACTTCGCTCTTCAAGCGGCCGATTACGGTTACATCATGGAATCAGGCAAAATCGTACTGGATGGCAGCAAGCACGAATTGCTAAACAATGAAGACGTAAAAGAATTCTACCTTGGCGGCGGCGATGAAGATCGCAAGAGCTTTAAGAATCTGAAATCTTACAAACGTCGTAAGCGTTGGTTGTAAGGAGCAAGGATGAACGAACTATTTGATGCGAAAGAATCGTTGTCTCTACAGGCGCGAGAAGAGTCGCTGTTTCAACGTTTGCCAGCGCTGATTGAAAATTCGAAAGCCAATAGCGAACATTACGCAGCGCATTTTTCTGAGTTAGATCCTACATTGGCAAACAATCGTGAAGGGCTTGCTCAGTTCCCGATTACACGTAAGTTCAATGTACCTAATCAGCAGCAACTTAAACCGCCGTTTGGTGGCTTAAATAGCGTTGCCATTGGTCAAATGGCACGTGTTTTTCAGTCTCCTGGGCCTTTATATGAGGCTCAAACGGATGAGGCCGATTTCTGGCGTATGGGGCGCGCGTTTCACGCAGCTGGGTTCTGTGCGGGTGATTTAGTGCATAACACGCTCTCTTACCATTTCTCTCCTGGCGGATTTATTATGGATGGTGGCGCAAGGGCTTGTGGCTGTGCGGTATTTCCGGCTGGAGTAGGCAATACCGAAGCGCAAATAGAGGCAATTAAACAGCTTCAACCTAATGGTTACACTGGTACACCTTCGTATTTGCTGACGTTGCTACAAAAGTATCAAGAGAAATACAATGAGCTGCCTAGCTTTGAGAAAGCTCTGGTCTCTGGTGAAGCGGTTACAGCAGACATGGAACAGATGTTTGAGGAAAAAGGCATTGCAGTCTTTCAAGCCTACGCAAGTGCAGAGCTTGGTTTGATTGCTTATCAAGTGTCTGGTGAACAAGGATTAGTGATTGCCGAAGATATTATTGTTGAAATCGTTGATCCTGATGGTGTTCCTGTACAACCGGGAGAAGTCGGTGAAGTCGTTGTAACGTCGCTCGATGAGAAGTTCCCGCTGATTCGCTACGCAACGGGAGATTTATCGGCATACCTAGAGACAAGTTCTGATTCTTCACGCACGAATGCACGAATTAAGGGCTGGATGGGACGAGCAGACTCCGCGGTGAAAGTAAAAGGGCTGTTTGTTTATCCGCATCAGATCCAAGAAGTCTGTCGTCGCCACGATATTAAAGGCTCCTTGAAAATTGAGCGCGATGGCTTCAACGATGCCATTACTTTCTGTTGTCATGATGTGCATGTATCAGCAGAGGACATTCAAGCAACACTCCAGTCTGTCACTAAACTGAAAGGCAATGTCCAGTTTGTACCGAACCAAGCGGAGCAGCCGTTAATCAATGATCTTCGCAGTTAACTCATTGGTGGCATAAGTGCAGTAGAAAGTGGTTGTCATAAAAAACTAACAACGTCAGACAAAAGGCTAGAAAAGGGATACCACATTGCGCTGCGTATCCCTTTATTTTTTACTACCGCAATCAGGGAGCGGGTAAATGAAACAGGCACCAATGATTAACACACAATTCTGGGATGATTTGTTTATCCGAGGCACTATGCCTTGGGATGCCCAATCGACACCTCAAGAACTCAAGGACTATCTCGACAATTCACTTCATGTAGGCCAGTCAGTGTTTATTCCTGGGTGTGGTGCCGCTTATGAACTGAGCACTTTTATTCAATATGGGCATGACGTGATCGCGATGGATTACAGCCAAGAAGCGGTAAAAATGGCGCAATCAACGTTAGGTAACTACAAAGATAAAGTCGTATTGGGTGATGTATTTAATGCCGATTTTTCTCACTCGTTTGATGTCATTTACGAGCGGGCCTTTCTCGCAGCACTACCGAGAGATATGTGGTCAGAATACTTTTCGATGGTGGATAAATTATTGCCAAGCGGAGGTTTTCTAATTGGTTTTTTCGTCATTGATGATAATTACCTATCACGCTTTCCTCCATTTTGTTTGCGAAGTGGGGAGTTGGCATCTTTTCTAGAGCCCACGTTTGAACTTGTGAAGTCCTCAGTGGTGGCAAACAGTGTTGAGGTTTTTAAAGGCAGAGAGCAATGGATGGTGTGGCAGAAACGTTAGTCGTCACTGAGACTTCTTTAGAAAGTATTCGCGGAAACTGTCTGGTTCTTTGTGAATCGCTGATACATAAGTCTTCACTCTATGCCTGATGGAATGCTCACATAGTTTGTCGGTTTGTGTGAAACATTAATTTCTCGTTGCTGGTTTAAGTTGTTGAGATATCTCTAACAGCGGTCGAGTGGTTGAGTTTATTGCCGGCACGGGTTGTGTGCTCAGAGCGTAAAGCGACAGATCAGCATCGATCCGAAAGGTAGTAGAACGTCTCTCACTGATCTGTCTATTTCATGCTTATACTATTTTAGGTTGACCATCTGATGCGGTGGCACCGCCGTCTACAGGTAGGTTTACGCCATTAATGAAAGATGCGTCATCACTTGCCAAGAAAGTCACGACAGACGCAATTTCTTCAGGTTCGGCTGCTCGGCCAAGCGCAATGCGCTCATTGAATTTATCGCGGATGTCCTGCGGCCAGCCGTTTGTCATGTTGGTTTTTACTAAACTTGGGCATACGGCGTTAATTCTTACCCCATCCGCACCATGGTCCAATGCCATCGCTCGGGTAAGGTTCACCACTGCGCCTTTACTCGCGCAATAGAATGCGGCACCCCAGTCACCACCCAAACCGGAAACGGACGCGGTATTTACCATACAACCTTTCGTTTTTAAGAGTTCAGGCAAAGCAAACTTCGCGCAATAAACAACACCATCAATGTTTACACCAGAGATCTTCTTCCAGTCTTCCACACTACCTTCAATCACGGAACCAGGGACATGTACGCCAGCATTGTTTACTAAAATATCCAGTTTACCGAAACGGGTAACAACATCAGAAATCAGTGCTGCGACTTTTTCTGGGTCAGAAACATCAATAGAATGCGCAGACACACGCTGTTTATCAAAGCCCTCAACGGCGTTTGCCAATTGCTCTTCATTCCAATCGGCAAGAGCGACGTTTGCGCCTTCTTCATACAAACGTTTTGCGATGGCCAAACCAATACCATTGGCAGAACCAGTGACGAGTGCGACTTTATTTTTTAATCCTCTCATGCGATTTCTCCTTCGAAACTTACAAAAACGGGATCTTGATTTTTCTCTGTGCGCGGCAACATCAGTTTGTCGTTGTCGCTGTAATCTACGGGGATAGCCACCACTGCTGGTCCTTCAACGTCCATGGCTTTATTCAATGTCGGTAGCAATTCGTGTTGACTAGTCACTGCGAAGCCTTTCGCGCCAAATGATTCGGCGTACGCCTTGAAATCAATTGGTCCAAATTTCACACCAGAGTAGCGCTGATATTTGTTGATCTCTTGCATTTCTACCATGTTGTAGGCGTTATCAACCCACACAATATGGACGATATTACAGTTCAGTCTAACCGCGGTTTCTAACTCCATGCTCGATTGCATAAAACCGCCGTCTCCTGATATCGATACCACTTTGCTACCAGGTTTTAGTAGGCTGGCACCAATGGCCCATGGTAGTGCAACGCCCATTGTTTGTTGGCCGTTAGACACCAGCATTTGGCGAGCTCGAAAACAACTTAAGTAACGAGCGATCCAGATGTGGAAGCTCCCCATATCAAGACATAGCGTGGTATCTGGTGTGATGATAGATTGCATGGCTTTAATCAGTGCCAGTGGATGAAATCCTTGCTTGTGATAGACATTGGGATAGGTTTTGATCACTTGCCGTTGCAGTGCTACCTCTTCCAGTACTGAAAGTGCCGTTGGGGAAAGGCGGGCATATTCAGAGATATAGCTGCCCATCTTGTCTAATGACTGCGCAATGTTTCCGACGATTTCAACACAAGGCTGATAATTAAGTTGGTATTCTGCCGGTTCAATATCGAGGTGAATCACTGGATTGCGGTGGCTGTTCCAAAGCTCAGGGTCATACTCTATTGGGCTAAAGCCGATGGTGAGAATTAAATCGGCGTCCCGCAGTAAAACATCGCCAGGTTGGTTATTAAACAAACCGACACGCCCAGCAAAGTGATGATAGTAATTGATGTCTACCGTGCCGGCGGCTTGGTAAGTGCCGACAACGGGTAGCTGCGTATTTTGAAGAAATCGGGCGATAGCAGCAGCGTTTTTACTGCGGCTCGCGTGAAGGCCAAGTAAAACCACACAGCGCTTTGCTTTACTGATTCGACTGACCGCTTCTTCGATTGCTGCGATGTCTGCGCAACCAGGCTGTGTGTAAGGCGAGGGGACAATAATGTCCGTTTGGGTTTGCTCGGATAAAACATCTTGGGGGAGACTCAAAAAGCAAGCCCCAGGACGACCTGACTCTGCGATACGAAATGCGTTCGCCATGATCTCGCTTGCGGCGTCCACATGCTGCACTTCAGCACTGAACTTAGTTATAGAGCGAAAAATACTGACGGTATCCATGCTCTGGTGTGTTTGTTTTTGCTGGTCAGTTCGTTTCACCGCGCCACCGATAGCAATCAGCGGATCGCCTTCGGAGTTTGCTGTTGCCACCCCCGTAACTAGATTTCCACAGCCAGGGCCTGACGTAACCATGGTGACGCCTGCTTTGCCGGTTAGTCTTCCCATAACGCCCGCCATAAATGCGCCGTTAGCCTCGTGACGTACAGGAATCATTTGGATGTTAGTGTCTTCAATCGCATCGAACAGTCGATCGATTTTTGCACCGGGAATACCGAATATGTACTTAATGCCGAGAGACTCTAGCTGTTGAGCGATCAACTGAGATCCATTTTTATTTGAAGGTTTGGATTGCATTTGTTGTCCTTATTATTTGCCTGACTTTGTTACTTTTCCGCCTTTTCTATGGCGGTAATTATATCTTCCGGAGCCAAATTGGCGCTGAGAAAGTCTGTCGATACTGGGGTATCAATCACTAGCCGCGAGACTTTGCCAATCTGGAGGAACCCTGACGAAATGCTGTAATCCTGAATATGACCACCTCCTTGGCGGTCATCGGTAATAAAGTGTTCGTGATAGCCGGGCACATTGATGCCAGTCGTATATTTAGGACTGCGAAAGCCGGCGACCACGCCTTGCTTATGCGTGAAGCGGAACGTTGGTTGTTCTTTGACCACTTCAAGCATTGGCCGATAAGGGCGTGTTTGTTTAGGTACGGTGCGAGTACGAACTGAATCGAAAACGCCATCAATGCGCACTGCGCAAAATAGGTTATCGCTTGGAACCATCTCGTCTATGATGCTATGGACTTCATGACGTGACATGCGCGATGTCAGTGGCAGCTCGATATCAGGCTTAAAAAAAGTCATGACAGCAAAGGGCGTTTTTTGCGCCAGGTCTGCCGGGTTTGCGGAGCCATCCGACTTGAGTTGAAAAACTTCCTTATCAAACGCAATCAACTCACCATCCAATTCATTGAACGTACCTAAACCAAAATCCCCATGTTTCAGCAGTTCTTCTATGGTTGTTGAGCCTTCGTAAACACCAGCGATCAAAGCACTCATTAACGAAGTCTGATAAATCTCACCATCTCCGGTAACGTGATGGTATTCAGAAAATTCTTTCGCTACTTCAAGCGAACAAGCACATAGAGGGTTATAAAATCCACGCATGAGTAAGACCAGTTATGCAATGAAGAGTATATTTAGATTGACTTCTACACGGTGCTAAATCCAATATAAAAAAGATTTATTTTGATATGGAAAATATATGGAATTTCGCTACCTGAAGTATTTTGTCGCGGTCGCCGAGACTCGTCACTTTACCCGAGCAGCTGAACAGTTAGGGATTGCGCAACCTCCTTTGAGTCAACAAATCAAAAAGCTAGAGCACGAGCTTGGCGTGGACTTATTTAAGCGCTTGTCTAGAGGAGTAGAACTGACCCATGCAGGGCAAGTCTTTTATACGGATGCGGTAAATATTCTTGCTGATGTGGAACGCGCTAAAGCAAAAGCCCGACAGATTGCCCGTGGTGAAAATACGCAGGTTAAAATTGGGTTCGCGACGTCAACATCAACCTGCATTAAGGTATTGGAGAGGATTGGGCGTATTCAAGAGAATGGGGTTCATTTACAGACGGCGGAACTATCAATGCCAGAGCTTGCCACTCAGTTAAAAAGCAAACAACTTGATCTCGCAATCATGCGGCTACCCTGTTACGCCAGTGAGCCTTTTGAGCACAAGGTGTTGTTTAACGACCCGTTTGTCGCGGTGATTCCGGCGGGGCACGAACTGGCAAAATATCCCTGTATCCAGATGAAACAGTTGAGAGGCCATAAAATTTTACTGTTTCCACGAGAGACGGGCCCCGCATTGTTTGATGGCATGAGCACACTTTTTGCCGACGCAGGAGTAAGGCTCGAACCACAGTTCGCAGCACCGCAACTTCGTACGACGATTGCCATGGCGCAGGCTGGGTTAGGTATCGCTCTCGTTCCGCGCTCACTGGCTGAACATCTCGATGATTCCGCGACAGTCGCCGAGATTGATGATATCCCCCTAACCAGTCGTGTTGTCGTTGCTTGGGAGGCGTCTAATCTCAATAAACAAGCGTTAAAAGTAGCCACGAACATCGGTCATGTTGAGGCTTAAAGATGAGTCATCGAACTGGCTCTGATAGCCACAGGCAAATGTGATACTCTCACTCGTTATATGCAAAGCTATGCTTTGGTTGAATAGACAAATCTTACTCCACGAATAGAACTTACTGAGGATGTACCAATGATATACGCTGCGGTCTTTGATATGGACGGGTTGCTGATTGATTCAGAACCTTTGTGGAAGGAAGCGGAAAAGCTGGTGTTTTCATCAGTTGGTGTCCAAGTGACCGAAGTGCTGTCAAAGCAGACTGCAACTATGACGACAGGTGAAGTAACAAGGTTTTGGTATGAACGTAATCCTTGGCAAGAAAAGAGCCTAGAGGAAGTAGAGAATGCTGTTGTGGATAAAGTGGAGGCATTAATAATTGAAAAAGGATGCGAATTAGAGGGTGTTACAGAAACACTCAAATTGCTTAAGGAAAAAGGGCTTAAGATAGGGTTGTCTACTAATTCACCTTATCAACTCATTCCCATCATTTTGAACAAACTCGGTATTGCCAGTTACTTTGACGCGATATCATCGTCAGACGATGTAGAGCAGGGTAAGCCAGAGCCAGATGTCTACCTTTCAACAATCAATAAACTAGGTGTAGATTCAAGTAACTGTATTGCCTTTGAAGACTCTTATTCGGGCATGCTTGCGGCAACACGAGCAAACATAAAAACAGTCGTGATACCTCAACCTGATAAGTTCTACCAAGAGTTTAATGAAGCCAGTCTAAAGCTGCAAAAGCTATCAGAGTTTAATGAAAGCCATTTAGTGGATTTAATAGGATAAAGCTATTCATTACGATTAGTAATATTTATGACAGATGTCATACCATATAGAGAGCTTTGATGAGATGTTAGTTGCTTATGTGTAGGAGTGGTGAGGGATGAAATGAAGCTTAATGTCGTTGCATATTTGATCAAAGAAGGCTACGAAGAGGCCGATATAATCAACCCTAAGAAACAAGAAGAAAGGTGAAGTGCACTTGCCATTTTTTTTCAAAAGTAAACCTGCGTCATCACAGTAGACGGTTACAAAACATGGGTTTTACGGTTGAACTAGCCAAGATAGATGCATAAAAAGACTAACAAAGCATTTAAGAGGAACTCCCGAGGCTTGTCATTTTTAGGTTTCGTTTTTGCAGTGTAGTGGTTTCGGGTTAGTGATAGCGTTGTTTACAACTTAATGCGGCGTTAAACAGCAAGGATGATGGATGATTAAAGCGCAAATATATGATGTATTTTGTGATGAATTGGCTAAAGGTAACCCTTGTGGCGTTGTCGAACTAAATCACTGGCTGAGTGATTCTGAATTACTTCAAATCACTCATCAGGTCGCTCAACCTGTCACATCATTTATGGTTCAGTCTGGCAGTGACTACCACATTCGCTGGTTTAGCCTAGAAGGAGAGATCAACCTATGTGGACACGGAAGTTTGGGCGCAGGCGCTGCAATCATTTCCAACTATCATCAGAATGAGATCATTCTAAAAAGCCAGTATGGCCATATTACCGTTACTGGACTGGATGGAATGTACAGGATCGTGATGCCAAGTTGGCAAGCCAAGCCTCATGCCATCCCCTTGGGTATTTCAGGCTTTTCCAATGACCCCGTAGATGCTTTTACAACGCGTGATTTGGTTGTTGTTCTCGAATCCGAAGATGATGTTGTTCGCTATCAACCTAACTTTGATGAGCTGATTAAAATTGATGAGTTTCATGCGGTCATCGTGACGGCTCAAAGCTCTGATAGTGGCTATGTGCTGCGTTACTTTGCACCTAAAATCGGTATTTCAGAAGATCTTGCCACAGGCTCGGCTCAGTGCTCATTAGCGCCTTATTGGTTTGAAAAGCTGGGCAAAGAAAAATTGACGGCTCGTCAGCTATCTCGTGCTGGTGGTTATTTTGAAGTGGCTCGTGGTTCAGAATCTACGATCGTATTGTCTGCACACGTGAAAAGTCGGACTTGAATGTAAACGCCTCTAGCTCCTAACGCAAGAGCTAGAGGTCCCCATTTTTTATTGACTTAAAAGTGCCGAGCTAAGATTTTAACCCTGCAGCGGTCATCATGACGCGAAATAACATAGACACTAACCCTAATGCAGCGACGCTAACGACCCATATTCCAATCATCCAAGCCCATTGGCGGCACCAATTTTTGATTTTCATACTCACTCCTTATCAACTCGTTAATGGTACGCTTCGCCTTCTTTTACTTTTCCGGAGAAGACGTAGTAACTCCAAAAGGTGTAAGCCAGAATGATCGGGATGATGATCGCTGCTCCAACGAGCATAAAGCGCTGGCTGCTTGCAGGAGCCGCTGCTTCCCATATTGATATGCTAGGAGGAATGATATTTGGCCAGATACTGATGCCAAGCCCTGCGAACCCGAGAATCACGATCACTAGCGCCATCACGAAAGGGCTGCGCTCTTTACGCTTTTTAACGGAGTCAGCAATCTTCAAACATACCAGTCCAGTAATGACTGGTACGGGCAGTAAGTAGAACAAATTCGGCAGAGAAAACCATCTTTCCGCAATGGTAGGGTAAGCAAGTGGAGTCCAAGCGCTCACAATGACTAATGCGGAGATCATCGCCAGTAGTGTTTTATTAGTGAAGCGGTACATCGTGTTTTGCAGTGCACCTTCCGTCTTCATGATGAGCCATGTGCTACCGAGCAGCGCGTACGTTGCGACTAAACCCAAACCGCAAAAGATGGGAAAAGGGGTAAGCCAGTCTAGTTGGCTACCTACGAAGACGCGGTTTTCCACCGCAAAGCCTTGAATTACCGCGCCAACAACGATGCCTTGGAAAAACGTGGTTAAAATCGAGCCGACCATAAAAGAGCGATCCCAGAACTTTAAGTGGTTTTCCAATGCTTTAAAGCGAAACTCAAACGCTACGCCACGAAAGATCAAAGCAATCAACATCAACGTTAAAGGGATGGTTAGCGCTTCAATAATCACCGCGTAAGCCATCGGAAAAGCGCCAAATAGAGATGCGCCTCCAAGCACAATCCAAGTTTCGTTGCCATCCCAAACTGGCGCGACACTGTTGACCATGACGTCTTTTTGTTTTTCATCCTTGATGAAGGGCATCAGTATTCCAATACCCAAATCGAAGCCATCCATGATGATGTACATCAAAGTGGCAAAAACGATGATCGCGAACCAAATCACGGATAAATCAAAATGCATATTTTCTACCTTCACTTTGTGACAAATTCTAAATGCGACCTGAAACGGTCGTCATGTCGTGCTCATCGTGTTCGATTGCATCGGGGCCTTTCTTGATTTGGTGGATCATGTAGTAATAACCAAAACCAAATACCAAGCTGTATACAACCAGGAAACACAGCAGGCTGATGCTCATTTGTAGGTCTCCGTGTGCAGAAACCGCATCACGCGTTTTTTGTACGCCATAAACGACCCAAGGTTGCCGACCAACCTCTGTCGTAAACCAGCCAGCGAGTATTGCGATAAGACCAGATGGCCCCATAAATAATGAAAACTTGAGGAACCAACGCGAGGTATAAAGCGTGTTCTTTTTTCGTAACCATATGCTGTAGAAGCTCTGTAAAATCATCAGAAGTCCTAGCCCGACCATGATTCGAAATGACCAAAAGACGATAGGTGAGTTCGGTCGTTCCTCTTTCGGGAAGTCTTTCAGCGCCGGGATTGGCTCAGTTAAACTATGGCGTAGGATCAAACTTCCTAAAACAGGAATTTCTAAGGCATAGTCTGTGCGTTCTTGTTCCATGTTTGGCATGCCGAACAATATCAATGGGGTTGGTTTGCCATCACTGTTATCCCAATGTCCTTCGATGGCAGCGATTTTGGCGGGCTGGTGTTCCAGAGTGTTTAGCCCGTGCACATCGCCAATCACGGCTTGGAGTGGCGCAAGGAACACTAAGATCCCGAGCGACATCGAAAACATGGTTTTTACCGCAGTCGATTGATTGCCTCTCAATAAATGCCAAGCGGCTGACGCGCCTACAAAGAGTGCTGAACTGACGAAAGCCGCGACGCTCATGTGCGCCAAACGATAAGGAAATGAAGGATTGAAAACGATAGCAAACCAGTCGGTTGGCACCACACGTCCGTCGATAATTTCATAGCCTTGTGGCGTTTGCATCCAACTGTTGGAGGCGAGAATCCAGAACGTCGAAATGATCGTTCCTAACGCCACCATCGAGGTTGCAAAAAAGTGCAGCTTTTCGCCGACGCGACGCCACCCAAACAGCATTACGCCAAGAAATCCGGCTTCGAGAAAGAAAGCCGTTAACACTTCATAAGTCAGTAATGGGCCTGTGATAGAACCAGCGAAGTCGGAGAAACCACTCCAGTTGGTGCCGAATTGATAGGCCATGACAAGACCAGATACAACACCCATTCCAAAGTTAACCGCAAAAATTTTCGACCAGAAGTGATAGAGCTTTTGGTAATCGGGATTACGTGTTTTTAGCCATAAGCCTTCCAGCACGGCGAGATAGGTGGCCAAACCTATGGTGATAGCGGGGAAAATAATATGAAAGGATACCGTAAAGGCGAACTGTATCCGTGCAAGCATAAATGCGTCGAGGCCAAACATTAAACTTCCTTTGATCTTTTAAGTTTTATGAGAGAGCTATTTTAAAAGGAGCGGAATGAGGGAAGTAGGTACAGACAGTGACTATAAACCTATAACAGATTAAATATTGAAGTGTTATTATTTTGAATTCGGCTTTATGGAAGGGGATTTGCGTTTGGCGAAGTATCAAGAGTTAGTGGAACAGCTTAAAAGGCAGATAAAATCGGGGATATGGCATCCGGGTGACAAGCTGCCTTCGCTGCGTCGCCAATCTGAACACTCGGGTTTGAGCTTGATGACGGTGTTGCACGCGTATCAAATTCTGGAATCTCAAGGCTGGGTCACGTCACAGCCGCGATCTGGTTATCGAGTCGCGCCCAATATTAAGAGCTCAAATGAACCCCAAGCGCCAGCCGCGGTTTCGTGGACTGAGCAGGTAGACATCAATGAGTTTATCTTTGATGTTCTGCAGGCGAGTAAAAATCCATCCATGATCAATTTTGGCTTTGCCTATCCAGACCCAAGTTTGTACCCACGATATCACGTGAATCGGGCGATGAGCGCAGCCGCTCGCAATATGCCGATTTCCACCACCTTTGATAACTTACCGCCGGGAAACGAGCAATTACGCACCATCATCGCGAAGCGTTATGCTGCGAAAGGCATTGAAATTTCACCCGATGAAATTGTCATTACGGCAGGCGCGCTGGAGGCGTTAACGCTCAGTTTGCAAGCCTGCACAAGACCGGGAGATTGGGTGGTTGTGGAGTCGCCTGCATTTTATGGTGCATTGCAATCCTTAGAGCGGTTAGGTTTGAAAGCGCTCTCAGTAAGAACAGACCCAGTCACGGGCATTGACCTAGACTCATTGGAACGAGCGCTGCAAACACACGATGTGAAAGCATGTTGGCTGATGTCGAACTTCCAAAATCCTCTGGGTTTTACGCTCACCAACGAGAAAAAACAAAAGCTGATTGAGCTGACACAGCGATATAACGTGCCAGTGATTGAAGATGATGTGTACAGCGAACTGCATGCCGAGAATGACTCGGTTTACCCACTAAGAATGTTTGATGACACGGGCAATACCATGTTGTGCTCCTCGTTTTCAAAATCGTTAATCGCAGGGCTACGTATTGGTTGGGTTGCGGCGGGAAAGCGGGCGCTAGAGGTACAAAAGTTACAGTTAATGAGTACATTAGCGACGAGTGCACCAGTGCAAATGACATTGGTACACTATTTAACAAGCCGCAATTATGAATCTCATTTGAAGCAGTTACGGAAAAAGCTGTTTGAACGTAAAAGTAAGATGACGGTTCTGCTTAGTGAGCTGTTACCTGAAGCAGTCAAAGTGTTAAGCCAAAGCGGTGGGTACTTTATTTGGTTAGAGCTTCCCAAGCATATTGATGCCTTGCAGATATATCGAGAAGCGCTAAAAGGTAATATCAGCATCGCACCGGGAAAGATGTTCAGCCTGACAGAACAATACGATCACTGTATTCGTCTTAACGCTTCTTTTGAGCTCAATGACAAATATGTTCATGCTCTCAATCTGCTCGCTAATATTATTCGCGAGCATTTGGCGAAATAGCGACTTTCTTCAGTTTTTTGGTTTAATGGAGCGCGCCGGATTTCCAACAACTCGATCGCCCGGCGCAACGTCTTTGGTTACGACAGAGCCAGCGCCGACGACGGCCTCATCGCCAATGGTCACGCCCGGCAGTATGATTGCGCCCCCACCAATCCAAACGTTATTGCCAATTGTTACCGGTTTGGCGATCTCATCTCCGGCTAAGCGTCTTTGTGTATCGAGTGAATGAGCGGCTGTGTAAATTTGCACTCTAGGCCCAATCATGACGTTCGCGCCAACCTCAACCTGCCCATTGTCCAGAATAATGGCATCCCAGTTGATGTAGGTGTTTTCTCCGATGGACAAGTGACAACCGTAGGTAAGTTGTAGCGGTGGCTCTATACAGGCGCTGTTTTTTAATTGGACGCCCATTTCCGCCAATAGTTGTCTGCGGATATCTGGGTTTGGCTCGTGGTTAAATTGGAAGACAAGCTGCGCAGTTTTGGCGCGCATTAGCTTTAGTTCTTCATCCAGACAATTATAGGTTTCTCCAGAGCGCATCCGAGTCAGTTCTGACATAACAATCATTCCATCAATGTTATTTGCAATAAGGTGCATAATAGGTGAGAGTGATTCGAAGTGAAAGTTTGATGCTTAAAAATCAGAAAGTTATCACTGATTTGCCTTGCGTATCCAGTTGGTTGATTGGCTCGTTTAGTTCACAAAGACGTATTCCCTAAATGGCTTAATCGGTTGAAGCCAAAGTGGGAAACCACTCGAAGCGTTTTGTATAGATTACAATATAGTTAATAAGAAGAACTTAATTGAGCCGCTTGCGCTATCGATTGGGCTAAAAATATAAGACTTATGCGCTCTGGCTTGCTGGCAACGATGAATCAAGAGTGAGCACTTTATGTTCGAACGGGTCATTTCATTTTTGGAAACAACACTGTTTACCTTTAACGAACAACCTATCACGTTGTGGGCGATATTGATGGTGCCGACATGGGTCATTGTCGCTTTATGGTTATCGAAAATTTTGATCAAAACCGTTACGTCAAGAATGTCTTCATCGGGGAAAGACCCAAACGTGATTCATTTGGTTAAACGGATATTATTTGTCATCGCTCTCGCCATTATTTTTATGACCACACTTTCGATGATAAATGTGCCAATTACCGCGTTTGCCTTTCTGTCTGGTGCCATCGCTATCGGCTTCGGTTTTGGTGCGCAAAACATCATTAACAACTTCATAAGTGGCTGGATTTTGATTGGTGAAAAGCCAATCCGAATTGGGGACTTTTTAGAGGTTGAGGGCGCCAAAGGCACTGTCGAGCAAATAAATACACGCTCAACGAGAATCAGACGAACCGATGGTGTTCATATGCTCATACCCAACAGTCAGTTGATTGAGAACGTGGTGATCAACTGGACGTTATGCGACAGATTAGTTCGTGGCTCTGTCGTCGTCGGTGTCGCGTATGGGAGCGATGTCAAACAGGTTGCTGCCTTAATGGCGGAAGTGACTTCGCAGCAAGCGCAAGTTCTGAGTTCGCCAGCGCCAGATGTGTTTTTTCAAGACTTTGGTGACAATGCTTTGATCTTCGAATCTTATTTTTGGATTAACTCAACGGTTGAGGGCGGTATTCGCTCGGTCGCAAGTGCCATGCGTTTTGAAATCTACGAAGCTTTCGAAAAGCACGGCATTGAAATCGCGTTTCCACAACGAGATGTGCACATTGATGGGCAAATCAAGTTGTCTAGGGAGAGAAACGGATAGGGCGATAAGCGGTATTGGTGTTCTTATCTTGGTGTCGAGCAACCAAAGCGAGGCGGTCACAACACGGATTCACCTCGTTAGAAACCAGTTTGAAGGCGTTATTGGTTGTCCCACATGACTTCGCATTCTTCTTTGATTGCTGATTTTAGCAACTCAATCAGTGGAAACGCTCTGCGTCCTAGGCTTACCGCGGGCTCTGCTTGTTCTTCCTCCTCGTCTACATCAGTATGGAGATTTTCTTCAGCTGCATTTTTCGCAGATAGAGCAGAAGTTAATCTTGATAACGCGTCAGGAACATCTTGAGCGGAAATTGATCCCGGCACCGTGCCGCTGTGACCCATCATTTTGAGCATATCTAATGCAATATCACCAAACATTGTGACGTTTGAGTGGCTTCGACAACGAAATGTTATGAGCATTTACCTGATCCTGTTTTATACGTTCGCTTTGAAACTAAATTGTAGCTGAAATCAGGCACTAATTAATGTGATGAAGACCGTTGAGAGTTAAGGTTTTTATGAGTAACAATAAAAAACGGGCACGTACGTCTGCATGCCCGTTGAAATACATTACCTGATTGGTTGTTGATGATTTACAAGCTATACGGATCGCCTAGAGCCAATGCGACCCTAGAAGCAGGAGACTTTCCTAACGCACGGCAAATTTGCCAACCCGCTTCATTGATGACGCTAAGGTCAACGCCTGTTTCAATCCCAAGTTGCTCACACAGATAAAGTACATCTTCCGTTGCAACATTACCACTGGCTCCTTTCGCGTAAGGGCAGCCGCCGAGCCCCGCTACTGCGCTATCAATGGTGTTGATGCCCATTAACAAGGCTTGATAGATATTGGCTAATGCTTGCCCATAAGTGTCATGAAAATGTACTGCGAGCGCGTCTTTTGGCAGTAGCGTTAACAACGAATCCAGCATGGCGATAACGCGATTAGGCGTTGCTTTACCGACAGTATCACCGAGCGAAATCTCATAACATCCCATATCAAACAACGTATTGGCGACCTTGGTAGTTTGCTCTGGCTTGATTACTCCCTCATATGGGCACACCATGGTACAAGACAAGTACCCGCGTACAGGAATGTTATGCTGGTTCGCCAATTCGATAACGGGCTCAAATCGAGCGAGACTTTCGGTAATGCTGCAGTTGATGTTCTTCTGGCTGAACGTTTCTGAAGCGGAGCCAAACACCGCAATTCGCTTTACACCGCTTTCCAGCGCACGTTCTAACCCTGCGAGATTTGGTGTGAGCGCGCTATAAACCACTTCAGGCTTTTTTGAGATACCAGCAAACACCTGATCGGAATCGGCCATTTGAGGCACCCACCTTGGAGAGACGAAAGATCCCGCCTCAATATGCTTTAAGCCACTGCTGCTTAGTTGGTTAATCAAACGGATTTTATCAACCAGCGTCACTGCCGTTTCATTTTGCAGACCATCACGAGCGCCGACTTCGACGATATTAACCTTCGCTGGTAGCATATTCGCGCTCCTTATCTTCACTGACGTTATCCGATATCAAAGACAAATTCAGCAGTATGGAACCGTGCTGTACTTGGTCCCCGTGCTGATAAAACAATTCGTCGACTGTTGCTGCGACCGGAGCCGTGATGGTGTATTCCATTTTCATTGCTTCGAGTACCAAAAGCGGATCGCCCGCCGCCACTTCGTCACCTTTAGCCACCATAACTGCTGAAATTATGCCGTTGAGTGGTGCGGTTGGACTGAGTTCATCATCTACATCTTTTGCAGAGTCAAAGTTAGGTTGATGAGCGAACGTGCGCTGCTGACCAAGATAAAATAGTGTTGTTCTTTGTTCATCGCTAAGTGCATTAAAGGTGTAACGCACATTATCAATATCGACGATAAACTGGTTGTCACTTTCAAGCAGGATAACCTGATGCAGCTCCTCACCACATCGGACAGTGAAGTGAGATCCTGTATCTTGCGATGATTGTTGCAAACGTGCCTGATGGTTGGCCTTGGCATCCGTGAAGTTAAATCGGTAAACGTTGTCAACTGACAGTCTAAAACCTCGTTTGGTTGGCGCGGGTAACGTTGAGCTGTCTGATTTTGAAATGAGATCATTCCAGCGAGCAACCGCCGCCAATGTAAGCCAGATTGAATCCGACACGTCTTGCTGCTCATTTATGCCTTGTTGATGTGTGACGAGGAAACCTGTATCGAGCTCAATCTCGGCAAAGGCTGGCTGCGAAACAATGCTGTGCAGGTAACCAATGTTTGTCGTTACGCCACGTACGTGATATTGAGTTAACGCCTGCTTAAGCTGCTTTAGCGCGATATCACGAGTTTGCCCCCAGACGATCAGTTTGCTGATCATTGGATCGTAATATTCGCTGATGCTATCGCCTTGGGTAACACCACTATCAACGCGTACGCACGCTAGGCGCACACTACTGTCTGATACGGGTTCTTTTAAGTAATCAATGCGGCCAGTCGACGGCATAAAGTCATTGTCTGTATCTTCTGCGTAAATTCGCAGCTCAATTGAATGACCGTTGTGGGTGATTTCAGATTGCGAAATAGGTAAATGCTCGCCAGCTGCGACTTTTAATTGCCACTCCACCAAATCAACACCGGTGATCAATTCAGTAACAGGGTGTTCAACTTGCAGACGGGTATTCATCTCCATGAAGTAAAACTCACCGCGGCTATCGAGCAAGAACTCCACCGTGCCAGCGCCAACATAGTCGATCGCTTGAGCGGCCTGAACCGCAGCTTCACCCATTTGTTTACGCAGTGCATCACTAAGACCGGGAGCTGGTGCTTCTTCGACTACTTTTTGGTGACGGCGTTGAATGGAGCAATCGCGATCAGAAAGATAGACACAGTTGCCATGTTGGTCAGCAAATACCTGAACTTCAACGTGGCGAGGCTGCAATATACATTTTTCGATTAGAAGCTGCTTATCGCCAAAGCTTGAAAGTGCTTCACGCTGCGCACCGTCGATGGCCAGAGGCATTTCGGCTGCGCTATTGACCACTCGCATGCCTTTACCGCCGCCCCCTTGGGTTGCTTTAAGCATCACTGGGTAACCGATTTTTTCCGCTTCTGCTAATAAATGCTCTATGCTGTTGTCTGTGCCGTGATAGCCCGGAACCAATGGTACGTTCGCCTCTGACATGATGGCTTTGGCTTGCGACTTCGAACCCATTGCTTCAATTGCGCTGGTGGAAGGGCCAATAAAAACAATGCCATTTTCGCTGCACGCTTTCGCCAGTTTCGGGTTCTCGGAAAGAAAACCATACCCAGGGTGGATAGCATCGGCTTGCCATTTTTTCGCAGCGCCGATAATCGCATCGATATCGAGATACGATTCACTCGCCGGAGCGGGGCCAATGAATTCAGCGAAATCCGCTTGTTTAACATGTAAGCTGCTGCGATCCGCTTCGGAATAGACGGCAACCGTCTCTATAGCCATGCTTTTTGCGGTTTTAATGATTCGGCAGGCAATTTCACCGCGGTTTGCGATCAGTATTCTTTTAAACATGATTCCTCCAATTGGCGGCGCGCTTTTCAAAAAATGCACTCAGTCCTTCTTGTCCTTCTGCGGACACGCGGGCGGTTGCAATAGCTTGGCTGGTGTATTCAATTAATGAATGCTCGATAGGTTGATTGTCACAACGTAAGCAGAGCGTTTTTGCTGCCTGCATGGCTTGTGGACCGTTGTTAAGCAGGTGATCAATGGTGCGATTGACGGCTTCACGTGGTTGAGCGTCTATCTGATGAAGAATACTCATCGATAGTGCGGTTTCGGCATCAATCAGTTCCGCGGTTAAAAAGTAGCGTCGGCTTTGTCGTTGTCCAATCGCTCGGATTACGTAAGGTCCGATGGTGGCGGGTAACAAACCGAGCTTCACTTCACTCAAACAGAAGCGGCTTTCAGGTGTACCAATAGCGATATCGCAGCAGCAGATAAGCCCAAGTGCGCCGCCAAATGCAGCGCCATGCACCATAGCAATGGTTGGTTTGCTAAAGGTATCCAGCGTATGCAAAAGTTTTGCTAGTTGCTGTGCATCTTGCAGGTTTTCACTTTCGGTTTTGGCGGCCATTGACTGCATCCAGCCAAGATCCGCACCCGCAGAAAAGTGTTTCCCTTGCGCCGTTAGTACCAATGCACGTAGAGAGTCGTCTCTATCAAGTTTTTCCAAGATTTCGATAAGTGAAGCAATTAATTCATCATTAAACGCGTTGTGTTTCTCTGGTCGATTGAGGCTCAACCAGGCAACGCCATTGCTGTCTTTTTCGAGCAGTAGTCCGGTCATGTGACTTCCTTTGTCTGACATTTCAGTCTGTATTCCAATACTCGCTAACCGTTACTTGTATAAACATCGGTATTCGCGAGGAGTTAAGGTTTGCCTTGCATCCGACTACATACGGAAGATGCCAAATTTGCTGTCTGGTATCGGCGCATTAAGCGCAGCAGACAGAGCAATGCCGACAACATCACGGGTTTTCGCAGGGTCAATAATGCCGTCGTCCCACAAACGAGCACTGGCGTAGTATGCATGGCTTTGAGTCTGATATTGCTCCGCAATAGGACTTTTGAACGCTTCTTCTTCCTCCGCGCTCCAGCTTTCACCTTTGCGAGTTTTGATATCGCGGGTCACTTGCGCCATCACGCCAGCCGCTTGCTCTCCACCCATGACGGAGATGCGTGCGTTTGGCCACATCCACATCATGGTTGGATCATAAGCGCGGCCACACATGCCGTAGTTCCCAGCGCCATACGAGCCACCAATCACTACGGTAAACTTCGGTACGTCTGCACACGCCACAGCGGTTACCATTTTCGCGCCATGTTTTGCGATGCCTTCGGCTTCGTACTTCTGACCGACCATAAAGCCCGTTATGTTCTGCAAGAAAAGCAGAGGAATTTTGCGTTGTGCGCACAGCTCAATAAAATGCGCGCCTTTTTGTGCTGATTCCGAAAATAGAATGCCGTTGTTAGCGACAATGCCAATCGGCATACCGTGAATATGGGCAAAGCCACAGACCAAGGTTTCGCCGAACAAGGCTTTAAATTCATCGAACTGGGAATCATCAACAATTCGGGCAATGACTTCTTTAACATCAAACGGCTTTTTGAGATCGGTTCCGACGATGCCGTACAGCTCTTGGGCAGGAAAACGTGGTTCCTGTGGTGCTTTTTGCTTGAGTTGAACGGGTTTCAAGTGGTTAATTTGAGAAACGGCCTGTCTTGCTAGCTCTAATGCATGGTGGTCGTTTTCTGCGTAATAGTCCGCCACGCCAGAGGTGCGACAGTGAACGTCTGCGCCACCAAGATCTTCCGCGCTGACTTCTTCACCTGTCGCTGCTTTTACAAGAGGTGGACCTGCCAAGAAAATCGTGCCTTGTTCTTTGACTATGATGGAAACATCACACATCGCAGGAACATAAGCGCCGCCAGCGGTACATAGCCCCATGACCACCGCAATTTGTGGAATGCCTTTGGCCGACATACGGGCTTGGTTGTAGAAAATACGGCCAAAATGGTCTTTATCTGGGAATACCTCATCTTGGCGGGGTAGGTTAGCGCCGCCAGAGTCGACTAAGTAAACACACGGCAGTTGGCATTTTTCTGCAATTTCTTGTGCTCTTAAGTGCTTTTTCACGGTGAGTGGGTAGTAACTGCCGCCTTTTACCGTCACGTCGTTGGCAACGATCATACACTCGGTGCCGTCAATTACACCCACACCGGCAACCACTCCAGCACATGGAACGTAATCTGGATACACATCCCAGCCAGCAAATTGACCAATTTCTAGAAAGGACGAACCAGGGTCGAGTAGGGCAAGAATGCGCTCACGTACCGGAAGTTTGCCTTTCTTCTGCTGATGCTCGCGGGCTTTCTCACCGCCACCATCTTCTATTAGGGCAGTCACGGTATAAAGTTGATCTACAAGTGACGCCATAGAGCGGTAGTTTTCCTGATACTGCTCTGAATGGGTATTAATATTGGTCGTCAAACAAGCCATAAATAGCCGATCTCCATTCGGTAGACGGGTGACACCACCCGCCTTTATCTATGTTGAATAAGATTTAGGTTGAATAAGGAATTTATTTAGATTCAGAACGCCTAGGTATGTTGATTAGGCGCTTTCGTTAAACAATTCGCGACCAATAAGCATGCGGCGAATTTCTGAAGTGCCCGCACCGATTTCATACAGCTTGGCATCTCGCAACAAACGGCCCGTATCAAACTCGTTGATGTAGCCGTTACCGCCAAGTAGTTGAATCGCATCCAGTGCCATCTTGGTTGCCAGCTCTGCGCTGTAGAGGATCGCGCCAGCAGAATCTTTACGTGTGGTTTCACCGCGATCACAAGCGGCAGCGACGGCGTAAACATACGCTTTAGCGGCATTCATTTGTGTGTACATATCCGCGATTTTTGCTTGAACTAGCTGGAATTCACCGATGGATTTACCGAACTGTTTACGGTCGTGAATGTAAGGCACAACGATATCCATACACGCCTGCATGATGCCAATTGGGCCGCCTGCAAGCACCACACGTTCGTAGTCGAGGCCGCTCATCAATACTTTCACGCCTTGGTTTTCTTCGCCGAGAATATTTTCCGCAGGGACTTCGCAGTTTTGGAAGACCAGCTCACACGTATTCGAGCCGCGCATACCCAACTTGTCGAGTTTTTGTGCTTGAGTAAATCCAGGGAATCCGCGTTCCACAATAAATGCCGTGATGCCTTTGGAGTGCTGGCTTGGGTCGGTTTTTGCGTAGACAACATAGGTGTGTGCATCAGGGCCGTTTGTGATCCACATTTTGTTGCCGTTTAGCAGGAAAATATCGCCTTTACGTTCGGCTTTAAGCTGCATAGAGACCACATCAGAGCCGGCGCCGGGTTCACTCATTGCAAGGGCGCCGATATGTTCACCGGAGATGAGCTTAGGTAGGTATTTCTCTTTTTGCGCTTGTGTGCCGTTACGGTGGATTTGGTTGACGCAAAGGTTGGAGTGAGCGCCGTAACTTAACGCAACCGAAGCGGATGCTCGGCTGATTTCTTCCATAGCGATAACGTGGGCGAGATAGCCCATGCCTGCACCACCAAACTGTTCGCTGGTGGTCACACCTAAAAGACCCATGTCACCTAATTTGGACCAAAGATGGTTTGGAAAGTCGTTAGTTTGGTCGATAGATTGCGCTAGCGGCGCAATTTCTCTTGCAGCAAAACTATTGATTTGCTCGCGAAGCAAATCGGTATTTTCGTCATAAACAAAGTTCAGGGAAGAGTAGGTAGATTTCATTGCGTGTCCTTGCCTTTACGTCACCTACATCCCAGAGTTGAGGTGTTAGGTGACTTTTTCGCCTTTCATGGATCTCAGTGTGTTTTGGCATCGCAACTGCGCAGCATTTAACTCCATCATTACCGCTTGAATGTCGTTTGCTTGCTGTTGCAATGCTGCCTTCTTCTCTTCGATCAACCGAATCATATAGTTCAACTGCTCAGTACTTTGATCGGTATCGTAGAGTTCAAATAACTCTTTGATATCTGCAAGAGAAAAGCCCAATCGCTTACCTCGCAAAATCAGCTTTAGTCGAATTCGATCGCGACCATTGTAGATTCGAGTGTTGCCTTTACGTTCTGGAGTTAGGAGACCTAAATCTTCGTAGAAGCGAATGCTTCGAGTAGTAATGTCGAACTCTTTCGCGAGCTCGCTGATCTTAAATGTGTTCATTCCTTAACCTTACGACTTTCGTATAACATTTACATGAATATACAATTCGTTAACGTTAAAGTAAACAAACAACATCCACTCTTGAGCCTTGATATCACTCGCATTTACTCGAAATCAAAGAATCACTCTAACAAACAATAACCTCAAACTTGACGTTAACGTAAATGTTAGTATAGTTATGACGTAAACGTCAACAAAAGGTTAATGGAATGAAAAATGAAACATGGATTGTTGCCGCTAAGCGAACGCCTATCGGCTCTTTTCAAGGTGCATTAGCTTCAACAGATGTCACGGAACTCGGTGCGAAAGCCATTCAAGGGGCGCTAGCCGAAAGCCAACTCGATGTGCACAAAATAGACGAAGTGTTGATGGGGTGCGTTTTACCCGCCGGTGTGGGGCAAGCGCCTGCAAGACAAGCAAGCCTTAAAGCTGAAATGCCACAATCGATTGGTTGTACGACACTGAACAAAGTTTGTGGATCGGGTATGAAAACCGTGATGCTGGCATATGACCTTATTCAATCTGGTAATGCGCATGCTGTCATCGCTGGTGGCATGGAAAACATGTCGTCTTCTCCTTATCTATTAAAGAAAGCGCGTGATGGTTTCCGTTTAGGTCACGAGCAAGTGCTTGATCACATGTTTTATGACGGGTTGCAGGATGCCTACCAAGGCGAGCTGATGGGTGTCTTTGCAGAACAGACGGCGCAAAAGTATCAGTTCAGCCGTGAAAGTATGGATGCCTGGGCGCAACAGTCGTTGACTCGTGCGCAGCAAGCAATCGAACAAGGTTTGTTCAAAGAAGAGATCGTGCCTTTTAACGTAAAAAGTCGGCGCGGCGAAACCTTGGTTGTAGATGATGAGCAACCGAGCAAACTCGACGTCACTAAAATTCCTACCTTACGCCCTGCGTTTGCCAAAGATGGCGGCGTAACCGCAGCAAACTCTAGTTCCATTTCGGATGGTGCGTCGGCAATGATCTTAGTCGATAGTGAGTTTGGTCGTCAGGAAAACCTTCAGCCTCTAGCCAAAATTGTCGCGTACAGCACGCATGCAAGACAGCCTGATGAGTTCACCATCGCACCAGTCTTCGCGATTGAATCGCTGCTGGAAAAAACGGGCTGGGACAAATCAGACGTGGACCTTTGGGAAATCAATGAAGCTTTTGCTGTCGTGACTCAATACGCGGTGAAAGCTCTCGAACTGGACGAGAGCAAAGTGAACCCTCGCGGAGGGGCTTGTGCGCTGGGGCATCCAATAGGCGCAAGTGGCAATCGAATCCTTGTCACTTTGATTCATGCGCTAAAACAAACTGGTGGTAAGCGTGGCGTTGCATCGCTTTGTATTGGCGGCGGCGAAGCTACCGCTATCGCGATTGAAATCTGCTAAATCACTCTCAACAAAGTTTCACTTACATAACAGTAGTCAGTAACAAGCTGAAAAATACAAGGATGTCATCATGACAGAACAAGTAAAGCAGTATATCGGTGGTGAATTCGCCATCTCCGATTCAAAACAATGGCTAGATGTAACCAACCCGGCAACCAACGAAGTGATTGCACAAGTACCTTGTGCCACGGAATCGGAAATGAATGCGGCGATTGCCAGCGCAACAGAAACGTTCAAACGCTGGAAAGAAGTTGCAGCGCCGGAGCGTGCTAGATTGATGTTGCGTTACCAACATCTGCTAAAAGAGCAACACGATGAGTTGGCGATACTGCTTTCAAGTGAGACAGGCAAAACCCTCGCGGATGCAAAGGGTGACATTTGGCGTGGGATTGAAGTCGTAGAACAAGCGGCGAACATTTGTAGCTCAATGATGGGCGAAACGGTGGAAAACGTCGCGACCAATATTGATGGTTACTCTTACATTCAACCGCTCGGTGTTTGTGCTGGCATCACACCCTTTAACTTCCCTGCGATGATCCCATTGTGGATGTTCCCGATGGCGATCGCTTGTGGCAACACCTTTATTCTAAAACCTTCGGAACAAGTTCCGCTGACTGCAATGAAATTGGCAGAGCTATTTGAACAAGCTGGTGCACCAAAAGGCGTATTGCAAGTTGTTCACGGGACCAAAGAGCAAGTCGACCGCATTCTGACTGATCCAGTCGTTCGTGCGATCTCTTTTGTTGGCTCTGTGCCCGTTGGTGAGTACATCTACAAAACAGGTACAGACAACCTGAAACGCGTGCAGTCATTTGCAGGTGCTAAGAACCACATGGTCATCATGCCGGATGCAAACAAACAGCAAGTCATCAATAACCTAGTTGGCGCGTCAGTTGGTGCTGCAGGCCAACGCTGTATGGCGATTTCGGTTGCCGTATTTGTCGGCGAAACCAAAGAATGGATTCCAGAGCTTAAAGAGGCGTTAGCTCAGGTTCAGCCTGGCGCGTGGGATGATGAAACCGCCGGTTATGGTCCACTGATTAGCCCTCAAGCGAAGCAGCGAGTGGTGAATCTGATTAATGAAGGCAAAGCGTCAGGCGCGAATTGTGTTCTGGACGGGACAGACTGCCAAGTACCTGGCTTCCCGAACGGTAACTGGGTGGGGCCAACACTGTTTACCAACGTGACCACAGACATGTCGATTTATCAGGAAGAAATTTTCGGGCCTGTACTGTTAACTATGGAAGTGGATGACCTAGATGAAGCGATTGAACTGATCAATGCAAACCGCTTTGGTAATGGTACGTCTATTTTCACGGCGAACGGCGCTGCCGCGAGAAAGTATCAACACAATATCGAAGTAGGTAACGTAGGAATCAACGTACCGATTCCGGTGCCATTGCCGTTCTTTTCGTTTACTGGGTGGAAAGGCAGCTTCTACGGCGACCTGCATGCTTACGGTAAACAAGCGGTTCGCTTCTACACCGAGACGAAAACTGTCACCGCGCGTTGGTTTGAAGATGACATTCCAAGCGGTCCAAACATGACTATTCAACTTAGCTAATTACTGGATTAGCGACACCTCTAGCCAAGCCCTTCATCCTTTTAGAGGGCTTGGCTCGGATACAAATGCAACGAATCAGACCTTAGGACTTCAAGATGGATTTTGAATTAAACGAAGATCAACTCGCGTTTGCCGAAGTAGCAAAGCAGTTTGCAGACCAAATGTTAGCGCCGCACGCGGCCGAGTGGGATGAAAACCATCACTTCCCTAAAGATGTACTGCGTCAGGCGGGTGAGCTGGGCTTTTTGAGTATCTACACGCCACCAGAGCACGGTGGCTTGGGGTTATCTCGTTTGGATGCGGCGATCATTTTCGAGCAGTTGGCTATGGGTTGTACCGCGACTACTGCGTTTATGACCATTCACAACATGGCGACGTGGATGATCACCAGCTTTGCCAAAGCCGAAGTGGCGCAGCAATTTAGCGCGGATCTAATTTCGGGTGAAAAGCTCGCTTCCTACTGTTTAACCGAACCTAATGCCGGCTCTGACGCCGCTTCTCTAACGACTAGCGCAGTGCGTGATGGCGATGAGTTTGTTCTCAATGGCGCAAAAGTGTTTATCTCGGGTGCCGGTGATACAGATGTATTAGTCGTGATGGCGCGTTCCTGTGGTGAAGGAGCGAGTGGCGTTTCTGCATTCGTTGTTCCTGCTGATTGCGAAGGCATTAGCTACGGTAAAAAAGAAGCCAAAATGGGTTGGAACTGCCAGCCAACTCGCATGATTACCTTCGAAAATGTTCGTATTCCGGCTGACTATCTGTTGGGTGAAGAGGGAGAAGGCTTTAAGTTCGCCATGCTTGGCCTTGATGGTGGTCGAATCAATATCGCTACTTGTTCCGTCGGTACTGCGCAACAAGCACTGAACGAAGCCAAGCAATACATGAACGAACGCAAACAGTTCGGCCGTTCACTGGCGCAATTTCAAGCGTTGCAGTTCAAGCTTGCTGATATGGCGACTGAGCTGGTCGCTGCGCGTCAAATGGTGCGACTCGCTGCCGCTAAACTCGATGCCCAGCACGCAGAAAAAAGTGCGTACTGTGCCATGGCAAAACGCTTTGCTACTGATGTGGGCTTTAAAGTCTGCGATCAGGCGCTGCAAATTCACGGTGGCTATGGCTACATCAAAGAATATCCAGTCGAGCGCCATTTCCGAGACGTTCGTGTTCACCAAATCCTTGAAGGTACCAACGAAATCATGCGTCTGATCGTCGCAAGACGATTACTAACGGAAGGCGTTGAGCTGCTTTAGTCAGCGAGACACAGCCTTACCTAAAGAAATTAAAAAGGACTGAAAGATTATGACGGCACAAATCAAATTAGAGCGCGAAGCGCATATTGCCAAGCTCACGATTAGTAATCCGCCAGCGAACACTTGGACGCTTGAGTCTTTGAATCAGCTAAAAGAGTTGGCAATTGAACTTAGTAATGATCGCTCTATTTATGCGTTGGTTTTAACAGGCGAAGGCGAGAAATTCTTTTCTGCTGGAGCAGATCTTAATAACTTTGCATCGGGTGATAAATCACAAGCAGCAAACATGGCGTTCGCATTTGGTGAAGCGTTTGAAGCGCTTTCTGCATTCGATGGGGTTTCTATCGCAGCGATTAATGGCTATGCGATGGGCGGCGGTCTGGAAGTGGCGATGGCGTGTGACATTCGTATCGCAGAAGAACAAGTACAAATGGCACTTCCTGAAGCATCGGTAGGTTTGTTGCCGTGTGCGGGTGGGACGCAAAACCTGACCGCGTTGGTAGGTGAAGGTTGGGCGAAGCGTATGATCCTGTGTGGCGAGCGTGTGACGGCCGAGCGAGCGGAAAAAATTGGGTTAGTCGAAGAGGTGGTGGCGAAAGGTCAAGCACTCGAAGCGGCTATGGAGCTAGCACAGCGTGTTGCAGGTCAATCACCGAAATCTGTGTCTGCGTGCAAAACGCTCATTCAAGGTCGACGCAGCCAAACTCATGCAGCTGGATTGGTTTTGGAGCGTGAACTGTTTTTACAGCTGTTCAATACACAAGATCAGACTGAGGGTGTGAATGCGTTTTTGCAAAAGCGCAAGCCACAATGGACAAACAGCTAGCGGAGGCTAAATGACAGGTACAGTAAATGTTTCAAAACTTGAGTGCGCAGATGGCTCTGTTATTGGTGTGCTAGAGCTTGATAACCCAGCAGCTCTCAACGCGTTGAGTTACGTGATGATTGAGAAGTTGTACAAACAGCTTAATGAATGGCAAACGGACGACAGCGTCATCGCGGTATTCTTGCATGCTCAAGGTGAAAAAGCGTTTTGTGCTGGTGGTGATATTCAAGCGATCTACCGTGCACTTGAAAACAAAGAGCAAGACTTTGATTCTGCGTTTTCAGCGATGGAAACCTTCTTTGACCTCGAATATCGCTGTGACCATCTTATTCATACTTATCCAAAACCGATCATCGCGTGGGGACATGGTTATTTGATGGGCGGGGGAGTTGGCCTGTTTATGGGTGCCAGCCATCGCGTAGCAGCAACCACCACACGCTTTGCAATGCCAGAGATTAAAATTGGCCTTTACCCAGATGTAGGCGCGACGTACTTCCTGAACCAGTTGCCAAAACATTTGGCACTGTTCTTAAGTTTGACTGCTTGCCAAATTAACGCAACAGATATGAAAGCGTTGGGGTTAAGCCAATGGATTGCACAGCCAGAAAACAAGCAAGTGCTGCTGGATCTGCTTGCATCGGTAAGTTGGAAAGGTGAAGCGAACATCAACGAAAAAATCGCCACTACGCTGCGTTCGGTACACGTGGACGAGCCAACCGAAGGGATGTTGATGCCCTATGCGGAATTGATTGAGCAGTTATGTTCGGGTGACTTAGCGTCAATTGTTGATGCAATCAGCCGTGCTAACGTTGATAGCAAGTGGTTCGTCAATGCGCAGAAGTCACTGAACTATGGCAGTCCGTTGTCGCTCAGTATCACTTATCAGCAGTTAACGCAGTATCAAAACCTCTCTTTGAAAGCGTGTTTTGATATGGAATTTAACCTAACACTACGTTGTGGCTTAGAAGGTGATTTTAGAGAAGGGGTTCGTGCGCTGATTATTGATAAAACCAATCAACCGACTTGGCAACATCGCACGGTTTCTGACGTAACGCCACAAGTTTTGGAGCGCTTCTTCTCGCCAATTGACTCAGCAGAATACCCACTGACCGCATCGTCGGTAGCTATAGCGGCACTTTAGTACAAGGAAGAAATACGATATGGACAAAATTGCATTTATTGGCCTTGGTAACATGGGTGCGCCTATGGCTAAGAATCTACTCAAAGCGGGCTTGAACGTCGAAGTATTTGATTTGAACCCAAACGCAGTTGAGGAGTTGACCGCATTGGGCGCTTCAAGTGCCGATTCCGTTCAGCAGGCAGTACAAGGTGTTGACGTGGTTGTCACTATGCTGCCAGCGAGCCAACACGTTCAAAGCGTTTATCTTGGTCAAGATGGCATCTTAGATAGCGTCGAATCAGGTACC
The DNA here is from genome assembly GCF_033338635.1 of Vibrio sp. Vb1755. NCBI lineage: Bacteria > Pseudomonadati > Pseudomonadota > Gammaproteobacteria > Vibrionales > Vibrionaceae > Vibrio > Vibrio sp. Vb1755. The sequence goes on from NZ_JAWOTA010000001.1 coordinate 535,103, forward strand.
TTGCTGATTGATTCTTCCACCATCGATCCGGCGACTGCTCGTTTGGTTGGCGAAAAAGCATCGCAACTTGGTATCAGTTTTGTTGATGCACCAGTATCTGGTGGCGTTGCGGGCGCAGCAGCAGGTACGTTAACTTTCATTGTTGGCGGCTCACAAGAGAACTTTGTTCAAGCCAGAGCGGTGCTTAGCCACATGGGTAAAAACATCTTCCATGCAGGCGATGCTGGAGCTGGTCAGGTGGCGAAGATCTGCAATAACATGATGTTGGGCATTTTGATGAGCGGCACCTGTGAAGCACTCAATTTAGGGATGGAAAACGGACTCGATCCCAAAGTGCTTTCCGACATCATGTTGCAAAGTTCAGGACGTAACTGGGCGCTAGAGCTTTATAACCCTTGTCCAAGTGTGATGGAAAATACGCCTGCAAGCAATGGTTATCAAGGCGGCTTTATGAGCCAGTTAATGGCTAAAGATCTGGGTCTTGCGATGGAAGCGGCGGTTGCCAGTCAAACATCAACGCCAATGGGCAGCTTGGCTCGTAATCTGTTTAATTTTCACAACGGTCAGGGCAACGGGCAAAAAGATTTTTCAAGCTTGTTTGAGTTCTACCAAAAGCAAAATCAGGCCTAAGGAGCGCTTATGGAGTTAGCAAATAAGGTCATTGCGATCACGGGGGCAGGGCAGGGGCTGGGTAAACAAATGGCACTGTCACTGGCGGAAAATGGCGTTCATCTTGCGCTTATCGACCTCAATTCAGATCAACTGGCTGAAACGAAAGCGGAATGTGAATCTCTCGGCGTTACCGCTCGTTTTTATGTGACGAACGTGACTGACGAACAGCAGGTGTGCACTGCTTTTGAGCAAATTGAGGCAGATTTCAAGCAGCTCAATGGCGTTATCAATAACGCAGGTATTATGCGTGATGGTATGTTCATTAAAGTCAAAGATGGTCAGGTTAACACGATGTCGCTGGAACAATTTCAGTCTGTTCTAGATGTGAATGTAACAGGCACTTTCCTGTGTGGCCGTGAAGCGAGCAAGGTAATGCTGAACACCGATAGCAAAGGGGTTCTGATCAACATATCCAGCGTTGCGCGTGCCGGGAATATTGGTCAAACCAACTATTCAGCATCTAAAGCGGCGGTAGCCACCATGGCAACGGTGTGGGCGAAAGAGTTAGGGCGTTTCGGAATTCGCTCAGTGGCGATTGCTCCGGGTGTCATCAAAACTGCCATGACAGACCAAATAAAACCTGAAGCGATGGAACGTTTAATCGGAATGATTCCGGTTGGACGTTTAGGTTTGGCGGATGAAATTTCATCGACCATAAAATACGTGTTAACCAACGAATTCGTGACCGGAAGAGTGTTCGAAGTCGATGGCGGAATGCGAATGTAACCCCCTCTGCAACATAAAAAAGGGGAGCGAGCTTGATTGTCCGCTTCCTTCCACTTTCTCCTTTCTTTTATTGCTTCTATCTGAAAAATGTATTGGATGCATGGTCGACTGTTATCTCATCGAACGGTATAGAAATTTATTCTATTTCTAATGTGAATGGTTAGTTCTATATTGCTTGTCATGTAAATGTATCAACTCACAACTAAGACGATCTTTTGTCTCACTAACGAGATCATTATTCTTGGTGTGTAAAAAATACTCTCATTGGTTATATTGTGACCGAAAAACTATTTCGGCATCTAAAGATGGTGATTTATTATTCAGCGCAAAATACATGGGAATATGAGGCTGACTGAATAACCTTCAGTTGTCTTAATAATAAATAATCAGAATTCTCAATTACACTGAAGTAACTACCCATTAGGGAAGAGCAATAATGTCACTATTTCATTCGCTTAGGACGATGCCGCTATTATTGGGGTGTCTGTGTTTTTCTGTTCAGGCATCCACAGAAAAGGTGGAACAGGAAGGTAAGTTTTTACAGTCGTTAGAAGGCATCGAAAATCAAATTTACGCATTACCTCAGAGTTCTTTAGCTTTGATTGAAGCGTTAGAAGAAGAGTCTTTACTACAAAACCAACCAACAGCGCTGTTGGTGCGTTACTGGCTTGCCAAGGCCACGGTTTTAGAGCTGCTAGGGCGCTTAGGAGAGAGTCAGAGTGTCGTTCGAAAAGGATTGGAGCTTGTGCGTCCACAGAGCCATGAGTATCTCCTGTTTAAGTTGATTCAGATGCGAACTATGGTTGGAAAGAGCGATATCGATACCGCGCTTTCTGCGTTGGATAGCTTGTTGGAAACATCGCGTGAGAATGGTGATAAGCAACTTGAATCAGAAATCCTGTTGCTAAAAGGACGCTATTACGATGAGCAAGGTGAGTTTAAAAAATCCTATGCTGCACTTATGTCGTCCATGGATGCGGCTGAATCTTCAGGTGTTCACGGGCTGGTCGAACGTGCAGCACTAGAGCTAGGTGACGTACTTGTCAAAATTCAGGGTTACGACCGATCTGAGGCGCTTTTGGAACAAGCATATCGCTATTTTAGGGATAGGCGTATGTCGTTCAATGAGTTGTTGAGCGTTTTGACGATAGCGAAACTTCATAAAGCACAGTTCCAATACGAAGAGGCGATAGCGTCATATCAGCGAGCGTTAAAGCTGGCTCAAATTATCGGTGATGGACGCTTTAGATTTCGAGTTAACCTTGAACTTGCAGCTTTATATCGCGAGACGAAACAAGAAAAGAAGATGGTTAATCACTTGAAGCTGGCGGAGAATTTACAGTACAGAGAAACGTCTAGCGCGTATTTGGCAACATTTAAGTTGTTACAAGCCGAATATATGTTAGAGCAGCAGCAATTTGAAATACTTTTAGCGATGATCGCGCCAATGCTGCCGGAGATTATAGAGAGTCGATACGTCAAGCAACAGCAAATGGAGCTACTAAAAGTCGCCGCTATGGCCTATGCGGGAAGCAATGACTTTAAACTAGCATTCGAAACTTACGGTAACTATCACGATAAATTTATCCAATTTAGCAATCAAAGAGAAGTTGAAAATCTTGAGCGCCAGCAGACGTTATTTGAGTTGGAACGACTTGAATATGAGAACGAAGATCTCAACTGGAACAATGTTTTGCAGCGTATGGAGCTAGAAAATAACCGTCGTACTTTTTACTTATTGGGTGAAGCGCTACTTGCGCTCATCGGTGTTCTATTTTTGATGGCGGTAGTATTTCTCGTCGTCAATCGCTCGCGTTTGAGAATGCGTCGCCTCGCAAAGACAGACACATTGACAGGGTTGTTCAATCGCCGTTTTTTAGAGGACTGGTTCACTAAGCCAGTAGAAGTGAGGCGTGAGCGAAAAGAGAAACCGGTACCTCAATCTAAGCAAGAAAAAATACAACACTTTGTTTTTGAGCAAGTCGAGCAAGTTAAGTACGGTTATCTAGCTTTAAATAAATGGGTAGATAGCAAACTCGATAAACAGAAAATGGTGCCAAATAAACCACAATCGGGGCCAGTAACTTTAGCGTTAATCGATGTGGATTATTTCAAGCAGGTAAATGATACCTATGGGCATGTGTTTGGAGATACCGTACTAACGGGCGTTGCCAAAGTGTTGGAGGAAACTGTACGTGAGAACGACATTGTTGCTCGCTTTGGTGGTGAAGAGTTTGTTGTTGTTATGCCCAATACAGACCATGAAAACGCCCTTATTACTGCCGAACGTTTACGTAGCGCTTTATCCCTACATGGCTTTGTTACGGAACAGAAAGAAGAAGTGAGAGTGACCTGTAGTTTTGGAGTCGTTACCACTGAAGATAATGAGATGAGCTTTAAATCACTTTGCGATCAGGCCGATAAATTGCTTTATCAAGCGAAAGCGAACGGACGCAACTGCGTGAAAGGTCGCTCGCTAGCGTAACAGAAATCAAAAGTTCAGGCTCATCGCACGATGAATCTGAACTTATCCCTCCCATTTACTTTGATAGCCAAGTGACTTTGAGATCCTTGCTTCGAATATAAAACGCTGAATCTAAAATCTTAAAGTCACTTGGCGATATTACTTAAAAATGGCTTAAGGATATCGAATCGCATATTCATGGCGTTCAATATAACCTCTCTTTTTGCCTCCTTCACCTTCAAAGTGCGAATGCCACTTGTGTCTACAAAACTATAACAAACTAGTGTGTCTATTCTTTGTACAAACAAACCATGTACAGGTGAAATGATTAGTGGTCGATATAAATTTTTTGTGGCACAGATTTTTGTTGTTCAAAAATCAACTCGTTCATCATCGTTTTAAAAATGGATTGATATTTAAGTGATTGATTTTAATTGCTTTATTTGTTTGTTCTTAAACTGAAATCTAGTTATCCCGACAAGTTCTTACCGAGCAATTTTTCGTACACCCTCAACTTTTCATCCTTTTTTACTAACATTTTTCTTTAAAAATAATTTGAGTTCGAATTAATTTTCAGGCATTTTATATTTAACTAACCGTTCAATTAAAAATAACAGGGACGCAAAATGCCAAAGGTGGGGATGCCTGAAATCAGAAAACCGCAGCTTGTGAAAGCGACAATGTCAGTGATTGATAGAGTCGGTTTACACGCGGCGAGTATTTCGTTAATCAGCAAAGAAGCCGGTGTATCAACGGGGATTATCAACCACTATTTCGGTGGTAAGCACGGATTGCTGGAGGAAACGATGCGCGAAATCTTGCGTCAGCTTTCGTCCACTATCACACAGAAGTTACGTGAGCTGCCAAGTGATGCTCATCACCAAAGAATTAACGCCATCATTGATGGTAACTTTGTCGGCTATCAGGCAGAAAACCAAGTTGCTAAGACTTGGCTGGCGTTTTGGTCGTACTCAATGCATGACGAGCAGCTCAAGCGTTTGCAGCGTGTCAACGAACGACGTCTATTGTCCCATCTAAGAAAAGAACTCAAAGCATTATTAAATGCAGAGCAGGCTGAATTGGTTGCTCATGGTATTGCATCACTTATTGATGGAATTTGGCTGCGCGGAACGCTCAACCCGCACGGCATTGATGCAGAAAGAGCGAGAATCATCATCAACGATTATCTCGAAAAACAACTTACGTTTTATTCTGAAAAAATATAAAAGTTACAGGTCTTCAAAATGGAAATGAAAGCACACTATATCAATGGTGCGATGTACGACGGGTGTTCAGATGAACACTTCACCACTTACAATCCGGCGAATGGTGAGCCATTGGCCAATATTAAACAAGCGAACCAAGACGATCTTCAAGCAGCGATTGAATCGGCAAAAAAAGGTTTTGCTGCATGGTCGGCGATGACTGCGATTGAGCGCAGCCGTATTTTACACAAAGCCGTTGCCATTTTACGTGAGCGTAATGACGAGTTGGCTGCATTGGAAGTGGCAGATACTGGTAAGCCAATTCAAGAAGCTATCGCGGTTGATGTCACAACAGGTGCCGATGTTCTTGAGTACTATGCGGGACTTGCTCCAAGTCTACAAGGTGAACAGCAGCCACTCAGCGACGATCAGTTTTTCTATACACGTCGTGAGCCATTGGGCATTTGCGCCGGTATTGGTGCTTGGAATTATCCAATTCAAATTGCGATGTGGAAATCGGCGCCAGCACTGGCTGCGGGCAACGCAATGATCTTCAAGCCATCAGAAGAAACACCATTAACGGCGCTTAAGCTCGCCGAAATTTATTCAGAAGCGGGCATGCCAGATGGCGTATTTAATGTCGTGCAAGGGGATTACCGAGTAGGACAGATGCTAACGGCGCATCCTGATATCGCAAAAGTGTCATTCACGGGTGAGTCAGGCACCGGTAAAGTCGTCATGAGTGACAGCGCTAAGACACTAAAACAAGTAACGATGGAGCTTGGTGGTAAGTCTCCGCTGATTATTTTTGATGATGCGAAGTTAAACGATGCCGTTTCTGCGGCCATGGTGGCGAACTTCTACACCCAAGGTGAAGTTTGTACGCACGGTACACGCGTATTTGTCCATGAAGGTATTTATGATGACTTTATCGCACAACTTAAAGCCCGAACCGAGCTGTTAGTCGTCGGCGATCCGCTTGATGAGAACACGCAGATTGGCGCGCTAATCTCTAAAGATCATGAATCGAAAGTTTTAGGAGCGATTGAAGCCGCGAAAGCGAGTGGCGCGACGTTACTGACTGGCGGCTACAAAGTAACAGATAATGGTCTAGCTAATGGTAACTTTGTTGCTCCAACCGTATTTGTCGATTGCGATGATGACATGAGCCACGTTCAACAAGAAATCTTTGGCCCGGTAATGTCAGTCCTGAAATTCCGCGATGAGTCGGAAGTGATTGCGCGTGCAAATGGCACCGATTATGGCTTAGCGGCAGGTGTATTTACTCAAAACCTATCTCGTGCGCACCGTGTGATCCATCAAATTCAAGCGGGTATTTGTTGGGTGAACACATGGGGTGACTCACCTGCGGAAATGCCAGTTGGCGGCTACAAGCAATCAGGTGTTGGCCGTGAAAACGGAGTCGAAACCCTTAAGCACTACACACAAACGAAGAGTGTTCTTGTTCAGCTAAGCGACTTCGAAAGCCCTTACAAATGATACCAATCGTAGTAGATAACTGACCACTTTAGCTTGTTAAAATGCTCGATAACTACGTTGTCAATTTTGATTGTAGGTTAACTACTTATCAAAATTTCCGCCTTGTTCTCAAGCATTTTTCCTACGCTAATTTCGTTCACTTATCTACGGTGATTAGTATTAACTCCTAGGAGAATAAAAATGCAACAACACTACGATTACATCATCGTCGGTGCGGGTTCGGCCGGCTGTGTGTTAGCGGATCGCTTAAGTGAAAGTGGTCAAAATTCGGTCCTTTTACTCGAAGCGGGTGGGTCGGATAAAAGTATTTTTATCCAAATGCCAACAGCGCTTTCTTACCCGATGAACACTGAAAAATACGCGTGGCAGTTTGAGACGGTTGAAGAGCAAGGGTTGGATGGCCGTCAACTTCATTGCCCTCGCGGAAAAGTTCTGGGTGGTAGCTCATCCATCAACGGCATGGTTTACGTTCGCGGACACGCTTGTGACTTTGACCAGTGGGAAGAGGAAGGCGCGAAAGGCTGGAACTATCAGTCGTGTTTGCCTTATTTCCGTAAAGCAGAGTCTTGGATTGGTGGTGCTGATGAATATCGGGGCGATCACGGTCCAGTCGGCACATGTAACGGCAACGATATGAAGCTCAATCCACTGTACCAAGCTTTTATTGATGCAGGCAAAGAAGCGGGCTACCCAGAAACAAAAGATTACAACGGCTATCAGCAAGAGGGCTTTGGCCCAATGCATATGACGGTCGACAAAGGCGTACGCGCTTCGACCTCTAATGCATACTTAAGCCGTGCTAAAAAACGCAAAAACTTCACCCTAATGAAGAGGGTGACGGTTCATCGAGTTTTATTAGAAGAAACTGGTTCAGAAGGAAAGAAAGCGGTAGGCGTTGAATTTGAAAAGTCAGGTTCAATTCAGCAATGTTTTGCGAATAATGAAGTGATTTCGAGTGCGGGTTCGGTTGGCTCCGTTCAGCTGTTGCAGCTTTCAGGCATTGGCCCTAAGGCAGTATTAGAAAAAGCGGGCATTGAGGTGAAACACTCGTTGGAGGGGGTAGGTAAAAACCTGCAAGATCACTTAGAAGTGTACTTCCAATATCACTGTAAGCAACCTATCACGCTCAACAGCAAATTAGGTTTGGTGAGCAAGGGCTTGATTGGCACTGAGTGGATATTAACTCGCAAAGGCCTTGGTGCTACTAACCACTTTGAATCGTGTGCGTTTATCCGCTCTCGAGAAGGGCTAAAGTGGCCAAATATTCAATATCACTTCTTGCCAGCGGCAATGCGTTATGACGGGCAAGCTGCTTTTGATGGTCATGGTTTCCAAGTGCACGTTGGACCTAACAAGCCAGAAAGTCGCGGGTCGGTCGAGGTTGTCTCTGCGAATCCGAATGATAAGCCGAAGATTGAGTTTAACTACATTTCCACTGAACAAGATAAGCAGGATTGGCGTGATTGTATTCGCCTTACTCGCGAGATCCTCAATCAGCCAGCCATGGATGAGTTTCGTGGGGACGAGATCCAACCCGGTCTGAGCATCACGACGGATGAACAGATTGATGAATGGGTGAAGCAAAACGTCGAGAGTGCTTACCATCCATCTTGTACCTGCAAAATGGGCGCAGATAATGACCCATTAGCCGTCTTAAATGAGCGATGCCAAGTACGCGGTATTCAAGGCTTGCGTGTGGTGGACTCTTCTATTTTCCCAACCATTCCGAACGGTAATTTAAATGCGCCAACGATTATGGTGGCAGAACGCGCCGCGGATATGATTTTGGATAACGCCCTAGAAACGTCGAACAACGTACCAGTTTGGATTGCACCGGACTGGCAAGAGATGCAACGAATGCATCCGCCAAAAAGAGATCTCGATTCGATCTCATAAAATGAAAAAGTCAGTAATCATTACAAGGAATTCAACATGTCTAAGATGACAAAAATCTTCTCAACAATTGCACTAAGTACTTTAGCAACAGGCGCTTACGCCAACCAATGTGAAACGGTTCGTTTCGCAGATGTAGGTTGGACTGACATCACAGCGACCACTGCCGTTACATCAGAGTTACTTAAAGGGTTGGGGTACAAAACGAAGACCGATCTTCTGTCTGTGCCTGTAACTTACTCCTCTATGGCTAATGGCGATATCGACATTTTCCTAGGTAACTGGATGCCAACGATGGAAGGTGATATCGCGAAATACCGTGATGCAGGTACTGTTGAAACCGTACGCGCGAACCTCGTTGGCGCAAAGTACACGCTAGCGGTTCCAAAATACGTTTATGACGCTGGCGTAACCAACTTCGCTGACCTAGTAAAACATGCCGACAAATTTAAAGACCGCATTTACGGCATTGAACCAGGAAACGATGGCAACCGCTTAATTCAGTCAATGATTGATAGTAACGCATTCGGCCTAAAAGATTTCAGCCTAGTTGAGTCCAGTGAAGCTGGCATGGTGTCTCAAGTATCACGTGCCGCACGCCGCAATCAATGGATTGTGTACCTAGGTTGGGCGCCGCACCCAATGAATAGTAACGTTGAAATGGAATATCTAGCGGGTGGCGATGACTTCTTCGGTCCTAACTACGGCGGCGCGAACGTCTACACAAACGTACGTAAAAATTACCTCGCTGAGTGTCCAAATGTAGGTCAGCTAGTGAAAAATCTAGAGTTTAACCTAGAAATGGAAAATGAACTGATGGAAGCGATTCTTAACCAGAAACAGAAGCCATCAAAAGCAGCGCAAGCATGGTTGAATGCAAACCAAGAGCAAATTGAAGCGTGGCTAGAGGGCGTGAAAACGGTAGATGGCCAAGATGCGCTAACAGCTATTACAAACTACTTAAAAACAAACGCTTAATAAGCAGTATTTGAGCTCGTTTTTTTAAAAGAAAGTGGGCAGAGTTTTGCCCGCTTCATTAACACAAAGGTTTTATTTTGAATTTTATTACGGACAACAAACTACCGTTGGGCCAATGGATGGAAACTGGCGTCGATTGGTTAACCATCAATGCATCGGGTTTTTTCGATGCAATCTCTATTACACTTGAAACGATCATTCTTTTCGTGGTGGACATTTTTAAATGGATGCCACCTGCAGCGCCAATCATTATGACGGCGGCAATTGCTTGGTTCTTACATCGCAGCATTCCTCTTGTCGTATTTATCGTGTTGGCCTTACTCGCAATTCTCAACCTTGGTTACTGGCAAGAAATGCTGGAAACCTTTGTCCTTGTGTTTGCAGCGACAACGATTTCCGTATTAATTGGCGTGCCGTTGGGCATTATGGCGGCGCACCGTCCTTGGTTATACACCTTGTTGCGGCCAATACTCGATTTGATGCAGACCGTACCGACATTCGTTTACCTAATTCCAACCTTGGTTCTGTTTGGCTTAGGTATTGTCCCTGGTCTAATCTCGACCATCATTTTCGCTATCGCTGCGCCAATTCGATTGACGTACCTCGGCATTATTAAAGTGCCGGAGGAGCTACTTGAAGCGGGTAAAGCATTTGGTGCCAGCCGAATGAAGCTACTGTTTAAGGTGGAGTTACCTGCGGCATTGCCAAGTATTATGGCTGGCGTTACGCAATGTATTATGTTGTCTTTGTCTATGGTTGTCATTGCGGCGCTTGTTGGTGCTGATGGGCTTGGTAAGCCAGTCGTACGTGCACTGAATACGGTAAACATTTCACAAGGTTTTGAAGCGGGTTTAGCGATTGTACTCGTTGCCATCATTCTTGATCGCTTGTGTAAAGCACCAAACCAGAAGGAGGCATAATCATGGACGCTATTACTATTAAAAATCTTGATGTCGTTTTTGGTCAGCAACAAGCACAGGCGCTAGCACTACTAGATCAAGGGAAGTCTCGACAAGAAATCATTGATGAAACTGGCCAAGTGGTTGGGGTTGATAATGTTTCGCTGAACGTGAAACAGGGTGAGATCTGTGTCTTGATGGGGCTTTCGGGCTCGGGTAAATCAAGTTTGCTGCGAACGGTTAACGGATTGAACGATATTTCTCGTGGCTCTCTGAAAATCAAAGATGGCGACGATATGGTTGAGCTCTCTAACTGTGACGAACAGAAGCTGCGCCACCTTCGTACGCACCGCGTGTCCATGGTGTTTCAGAAGTTTGCATTGATGCCATGGTTAACGGTGTTAGACAATGTAGCGTTTGGTCTAGAGATGCAAGGCATTGGTAAAGCTGAGCGCCGTAAAAAAGCGCGTGAACAGCTCGAAATGGTCGGTTTGTCTGAGTGGGAAACGAAATTCCCGCACGAGCTCTCTGGTGGTATGCAGCAGCGTGTTGGCCTAGCGCGAGCGTTCGCGATGGACACAGATATCTTGTTAATGGATGAGCCGTTTTCAGCGCTTGACCCATTGATTCGCGCTCAGCTTCAAGATGAACTGATTCTGCTGCAAGAAAAGCTAAACAAAACCATTCTTTTTGTGAGTCACGACTTAGATGAAGCACTTAAAATCGGTAACAACATCGCCATTATGGAATCAGGAAAGCTGATTCAACATGGCAAGCCAGAACAGATCATTCTTGCTCCAGAAAACGATTATGTGGCGGACTTTGTTGCTCACACTAATCCATTAAATGTGCTGAAGGGACGTTCCTTAATGCGTGACGATTTGGTTCGCGAAGATACGCGTGTTCTGATTTGCCCTGATAAAAATATTTGGGTGATACAAGAGAGCAAGGGGTTAAGTTTAGCGGATAAAGATAAATCGTTGATTCAATGGAAGAGCGACTCTTCGAACCTTGACGAAGTTAATGAAAACTCTCTGGTTCAGGTTAGCCCAGAAATCAGTATGCGAGAAGCGATTGAACTTAAACAGCGTAGCAATCAGCCTCTGCTTATGGTTGAAGATAATAAGCTGGTTGGTGTGTTAAGCGACAATGAGCTTTACGATGCATTGCTTGGTAATTTTAAGTCAGAGCAAGTTGCGTAAAGTTGACGCAGAACCAAGTAAAAAGAGCCGCACATTAGTGCGGCTCTTTTTAGTTTAAACAATGAGTTAAGTCGCTAAGCTAAGACAATGGTCGACTATAGAGTCGTAATTACCTCATCCATTGCAAGGCGTGCTTTTGGAAGACCATGATTGTAATCTTCCCCATCTTTATGGTAGCCAATCGCCAGCGCAACTTCACAAATATGGCCCTCGAGCTCTTCTTTAAACTCTTCTCCAATCAGAGCCGGATCGACACCTTCCATCGGTGTTGAATCAATGCCTAGTCGTGCCAATGTGTGTAGTAGGTTGCCTAGTGCCAAATAGACTTGTGCTTTTGTCCAGTTTCCGTTGAAGCCATTTTCGTCCGTATTTGCATCGGCAAAAGCGTAAGCACCCATAAAGTTGTTGTACATCTCCGCTGGCAAGTGGCCAGATGTTACTTCTGCATCCACACGTTTCGCAAATTTCTCTTTAGTAAATTTAGGATCGTAAGCAAACAGAATCGTATGTGATGCGGCTTTCGCGTGTGGTTGGTTAAACTGGTGCATATTTGCAAACGTATTGTGGAAACGTTGCTTCGCTTCATCACTTTCAATAACGATGAATTTCCATGGTTGTGAGTTGATAGAAGACGCCGACAAACGCAGTGCTGCTTTGATTATCGCCATGTCTTCTTGAGAAACGCGCTTGGTTTCATCATATTTTTTTGCAGTGTAACGGTTATTTAGATCGGTAATGATTTGATGGGACACGTTTATATCCTCTTTATGTGATGACAGATGAGGATGCACTAGCATCGACAACCATGCGTACCTCGAATATGGGTTCATGATAATGGATATTTTTTCATTGATAAGAGGGTGTTTATTTAAATCACTTTTTACTTTTTGTTGAAAATCGATGTGAGTTGATCGATTTGAAACTTAAAAGTCCTTATTTGGAAGCTTTTATTTGATATTAAATTAAACTCATATTGAGGAGTAGGGGAAAGCAACATGAACGTGATTGAAGTTTTTAATGATAGCTATGAACGTTGTACTTCAGATCAGGAGTTTTTCGACTTGTTCTACAAAAATTTATGGTCGAAAAGTGCCAACTTTAGACAGAAGTTTGACGGTATAGACATGCACCAACAAGTGAGAATGCTTAGAGGGTCTATCGTGTTTTTTATGATGGCAGATACCTCGACCGAAGCGCACAAAATGGTGGAAAAGTATGGGAAAAAGCATGCAAGTGCCGAAATTGGTATAGAGCCGCAGGATTTTGATGTTTGGCTTGAGAGTTTGTTAGAAACGGTTCGACAGTGTGATTCTGGGTACGATGCCGATGTTGAAACCGCTTGGCGAACATGCTTTAAAACGGGCTTAGAAGTAATGAAACAAGAATGTGATAAAGAAGATGGGCACATCCTTAAAGCGAGTACCAAATAAGGAAGTAACGTGAGCGGTCGTTACTTCCTAGGGGCAAAATCTTACTTATCTTGTGTCTCTTTATTCTTTTTCACCGCTTCGGCGATATCACTGACAGCTTCGACAAGATTGATCGGCATTGGAAAAATAATAGTGGATGTTTTGTCTGTAGTGATTTCAGTGAGTGTCTGCATGTAACGTAATTGCAGTGCATTCGGTGCTTCGTTGAGCATTTGCGCTGCTTCTTTTAATTTATTTGAAGCCTCTAACTCACCAGTAGCGTGAATGATCTTCGCCCTACGGTTACGTTCTGCTTCTGCCTGACGGGCTAGGGCTCTGACCATGCTGTCATTTAAATCAACATGTTTGACTTCAACCGTAGCAATCTTGATTCCCCAGTCATCAGTCTGTTGATCGAGAATGGATTGTAAATCCTTATTGAGGCGTTCTCGCTCTGATAGCAATTCATCGAGTTCATGCTGACCCAATACCGAGCGCAGCGTGGTTTGTGCTAACTGGCTGGTGGCATCGTTGTAGCTTTCAATATTGTTAATCGCCATTTGAGGATCGACTACGCGAAAATAAACGACCGCGTTGACGCGCACAGAAACGTTATCTTTTGTAATTAAATCTTGTGTCGGCACATCCAAAACGACAGTACGTAAATCAACCCTCACCATTTGCTGAATAAATGGGATAAGGATGATCAAACCAGGTCCTTTGACTTCTTGAAATCGACCAAGAAAGAACACAACCCCACGTTCGTATTCTCTCAAAACCTTGAACATTTGGGTCGCTAGTGCGAACAGCAGCACCACGATCACCGCAACGGTATAGAGCATCATAAAGCGCCTCCTATTTATTTTGGCGGTCATCAGGCATCACAGTTAAGGTCAGCCCTTTAACATTAACAATGGTGACGTGATCACCTTGTTTGAATTGTTGATGGTCTTTGGCTTTAGCTCGCCATAACGCACCGTTGAGTTGAACGCGTCCTTCGCCATCGATAAAGTCATCGCTTACCACGGCGACCTTCCCAGGGTATGTCTCTAAACCCGTCGTTACACGCCGGCGACGAATTTTGAGCAGCAGGCCGACGATCAGCACGATTAGAGCCACGGAAAATATGGCAATACCAAAAATCAAAGGAAGGGCGATCTGGAATCCTGGTAACTCACTGTCCATGAGAAATATCGAACCGAGTACAAAGGCGACAACGCCGCCTAAGCCCAAAATACCAAAGCTCGGGCTGAATGCTTCCGCTATCATTAGTGCAATACCGAGTAACAGCAGACCAAGACCTGCGTAGTTGACGGGCATCATTTGTAGTGCGTACATGGCCAGAAGCAGACAAATCCCACCTAGCACACCGGGTAAGCCAATTCCTGGGTTGTAAAATTCAAGAAGTAAACCGTAGATGCCGATGAGCATTAGAATGTAGGCAACGTTTGGATTGGTGATAACGGCTAGCATTTCTGCTCGCCAATCGGGTGTTCTTTCAATCCATACGGGATTTTCCAGTGACAATGTCACATCACGATTGTTAACTTTAACAGTTTGTCCATTAATGGCTTTGACTAAATCCTCTGGTGAGTTGGCTATATAATCAATAACGTTTAATTCCAATGCCTCTGTGGCGTCCAAACTCGCTGCTTCGCTCACTGCTTTCTCTGCCCACTCTGCATTTCGGCCATGAAGCTTTGCTAAGCCTTTAATATAGGCTCTAGCATCATTAATCACCTTTTTCTCCATTGCGGTTTTCGCGGGAACTTTCTCTGAGCTTTCGTTGGTTCCTTCTGGCGTTTCTTCCGCGTTTTGATCTTTGCCATCATCCGATGAAGGGGGCTGAGGGGCACCACCTAACGCGACGGGCGTTGCCGCGCCAAGGTTGGTGGCTTCAGCCATTGCGGCAACGTGGCTGGCGAGTAAAATGTATGTCCCTGCGCTAGCCGCTCTAGATCCTGACGGGCCAACCCAAGTCGCAATTGGAGTGGAGGAGGTGGTAATCGCGTGAATAATATCTCTCATTGCACTGTCTAAGCCGCCTGGTGTGTCCATCTCTAAGATCACTAAACTGACACCGTTTAGTTGAGCTTCTTCTATTTCACGAGATAAATAGTCGCTAGTAGCAGGCCCTATAGCGCCTTTGACAGGAACAATCCAAACGGTATTCGCCAGTGCTTGACTGGCCATCAAGAGTAAAGGTAAGAACCATATCCATAGTCGTTTCATGCAGTCCTCCTTGTGTGGTCACAGGGACTTTTTGAAATCCTAATTCAAGTATATCCAAATAACTTAGAGATGCTTGAGTATAGGTTCTAATGAATAAGTTGCCGAGGCTAATTAGGAGACTACTTTTTTATATATAAACGCTGTGTGAGATAGTAAACTAAAGCAAATTATTGGTAATTGTGATGTTTATGTTTATTGTTCAGCGTTTGATTAAGTTGGCCGTTATCTGTGCCGTATTCTTTACTATTTTCGATCTGATCTCGTATGGAGAGGTGACTTGGTTTCAACGGTTTTTGGCTTTTCTACACTAAACTCAGATTTCAATACGTTAGCTACTCATAAGGCGATCGATTTCTTCCTATTCGCCTTATTACTCCCTCTTCAACCAAAGCCTTAAACAAAGCAATACTTAACTCGTTTTTTCAACTTCCTGTCGGTGGAAAAAACGCCAAAATGCAACTAAATTCATATCAATGACAAGTTTAAGGTATGTAGTTGATGAGGCAATTCAGCGCAATCGCACTAGCTGTTGTAACACTCATTTTGAGCCAAACAACAACCGCAAGAAACGCGAAGATGTTAGGTGATATCTCCCTAGTTCAGCCCATACAGGGTGATCCTAATGTGGATATTAAGCTAGCGAGAATTGGCTGGCATCTCTTCCGCGATCCTCAATTATCGTCAAATGGTAATGTCAGCTGCGCGACATGCCACAATCTGCAAACCAATGGCGCTGAAAATACACCAGTCTCTACGGGGGTGAAAGGTGATGGAATTAGAAATTCTATAACAGTGTTTAATGCAGCGTTAAATTATCGTTTTTTATGGGATGGTACGGAAAACACCTTGATGGCTCAGATTGATGGTCCAATCCATAATCCAATGGAAATGGACTCAAACTGGCAAACAATAGAGCAATATGTAAAAGAGAGTGAACATTATCAAGCGCTATTTAATCGTGACGGTGAATTGCCGATTAACGTTCATAATATCAAGTCCGCTATTGTGGAGTTTGTTGAAGGGCTGCAGACGCCTGGCGCACCATTCGATGCTTACTTATTGGGTTACACGCATGTATTGAGTGAACAGCAAATCAGAGGTTGGAAAACATTTCAGACTTCAGGTTGTGTGCAGTGTCATCAGGGCAAAAATATCGGCGGAGCGATGATCCAAAGGTTCGCCTATTTCAAGGATAAGCCAGTAGTAGAGGACTCGGGCAGGCAACTCGTTACGATAGAAGATGAAGAGCGATTCTATTTTAGAGTAGCCAGTTTACGCAATGTCGCGCTAACGAGTCCTTATTTTCATAATGGGCAAGTCGATAAGTTATCCGACGCGATACAAATCATGGCTAAAACCCAGCTCGGTATAACGATGAACGATGAGAATGTCGCGGACATTGAAGCATTCTTGCAGTCGTTGACAGCACCTAGACCCATAATTTTAGAGGTGTTGGAAAATGAATAAATTCAAACTGATCAACTTTTGCTTTTTTATTGGGATACTGACGTGCTGCACACTGGCGTATATGTCGTATATGAATTCAAAAAACGCTCAAGAATTTCATGCAGAGCTAATGAATATCGGACATGAATTGATTGAAGAGCGTGATGTTATCGTGAACCGATATGCCGTTGAAGATAGGAAAAACTATGAGTTAACAACATCTTTAGTAGAGATAGAAATCGCAGCACAGGCACTGTTGGAATCATCAAAGGCATCAGTTTGGTTTCCCGTGACACCCAATCGTATAAAAGTTAGGGATACGCTTGAACAGTTTAAGGAGCGAGTGCTTCAAACAACGTTGAAGCTTGATATGTTAATTGGTGTTCAGGTAGAAAATCGGTATGCATTACTCATGTTGTTCAATTTATATCAGCAAGATGTTTCTACCGAGCGCGGCCAATCATTGGGTGGCAGTCGTTATTTTGAATTTCTCAACCAGTTGCTTCTAACACAAACTGAAGTTGAGAGTGAAAAGGAAGCGAACTTCCTTAAACGGCTTCAAACGAGTGATAAAAGAATTGAATTGCTGACGAATGAACTGCTTGATCACACTTATATTGAGTTTGTCGAAAGCTCAGAGCATCGGTTACTCAATATTGCTCAAAGTGAGGCGCGTTTTACGTGGTTGTTTGTATTTATTGCGGTGATGTTTCTAGTTAGCGCGTTTGTTTATCAGTCACATCACCGAATGCATAACTTAAAACAGTTGAATCTTGAAATTGAAGAGGCGAGAAACAAAGCCGAGCGAGCGGCAAAAGCGAAATCAAATTTTCTCGCTGCAATGAGTCACGAACTAAGAACGCCGATGAATGGCGTACTAGGGCTTTCTCAAATGATTGCAGAAGAGACCAAAGAGCCGACGACGAAAGAGCACATTAGGGTTATTCTTGACTCTGGCCAGCATCTGATGACTATCCTCAACGATATTTTGGATTTTTCTAAAGTTGAAGAAAACAAACTGGAATTTGAGCAAGCTAAGTTTAAGCTCGATCAAGTGCTTTCTCCGGTGTGTAGCGCAATAAAACCACTTGTTGATGAAAAAAATATCGAGTTAATCTTGGAAAACGAGATTTCTGAATATACTGAATTTACTGGGGATTGTGCGCGTTTACGACAGATCTTGTTTAATCTCGCCGGTAACGCGGTGAAGTTTACTAATGAAGGGCATGTGCTGGTTAGAACTGAGTTAGATGAATCGAATCAGTTGTTGGTCATGCGCGTGAGCGACACCGGTATTGGTATTGCGCCAGACAAGCACGAGCATATTTTTAACTCGTTTGAGCAAGCAGACTCATCAACGACTCGAAGGTTCGGCGGAACAGGGCTTGGGTTAGCCATCGTCAAAAAACTAACCGATTTGATGGGTGGCCATATTACTCTGAAGAGTATAGAAGGCGTTGGAAGTCAATTTATCGTTGAGTTGCCGATTCCTTGGGTAGAATCTGCTCCGAAAAAGCAGCAAGAAGCACCGAAACCTCGCGCAAAATCACACCATTTAAAGATACTACTTGCTGATGATAACCGTGTGAATGCCATTGTGGCAAAAGGGTTTTGCGAAAAGCTTGGGCATGAAGTGGATGTTGCAGAAAATGGATTAATCGCGGTTAAAAAGGCGAAAGAGAACGAGTACGACCTGATCTTGATGGACAACCATATGCCCGAGATGAATGGCGTTGAGGCGACACGCGTTATCCGAAAAGAGTTAGGTATCAAGACATTACTCTTTGCGTACACGGCAGACGTATTTCGTGAAGCTCACGATAGCTTTATTGAAGCAGGAGCAGACCATGTGCTTACGAAACCGCTACAGCATGAGAGCTTTTCAGACGCTCTCAAACAGTTTGCCGCCAGACTCGAACCGAAACAGAATCCGCCACTAACGAGTGACAGCAATGTGCTTCAATTGCAACGTAAGCCAATCGAGAACTTAAGGTTAACAGAGGAAGAACTCTCCCGTTCAGGCATGTTTACTTCTTTACGAGATGAGCCAGAAGCGCTCGACGAGTTGCTAAAAAGCATTATTGTCGATTTTGAGACTTCTGTTGATGAACTTATTGAATACTTTATGGCTGAAGATTTTGCTTCATTAGAGCTGACGTTGCACAAAACGAAAGGGATGGCACTGAACCTAAGTTTACCTATTTTGGCGAGCCAAACGGAGGCCCTGGAAACTCGACTTAAAGCCAACCAAAGTCCCGAGATTGAGCAGTTGCAGATGCTGATCAATCGGTTACAGGTCAACATCCATCAGTCTCATAGACTTTTGGATGATATCCAGAAGAACAATGCCGATCCTCAACAGATTTTATAGTCCCTGTGAGTGCGATGCTTTCCTTAACTCATTTTGTTGTGGTTTACTGTGGCAAGGACGGATAGTGTTGATTCGTCGTCGGAAAATCAGGGAGTTAGAATGAGTAAGCATTCCGCTTTAATCAAATGGCATCGTAAAGCTGGCGAAGAGTTTAGTGATAATAAGTATAGTAGGGCACACATTTGGCAATTTGATGGAGGGTTGCAAGTCCCAGCATCTCCATCTCCCCACGTAGTACCATTACCACTATCCGTAGAAGAAAATGTTGATCCAGAAGAAGCGTTTGTCGCGGCACTTTCTAGTTGTCATATGCTCGTTTTCCTGTCTATTGCAGCAAAGCGACGTTATGTTGTGGACAGTTACTTAGATGAAGCGGTGGGGGAGCTTGAAAAAGGCGAAAACGGAAAAGAGTGGGTATCAAAGGTGACGTTAAACCCTGAGATAACATTTTCAGGTGAAAAACAACCGACACCATCTCAATTAGAAAAACTGCACCACATGGCCCATGAGAATTGCTTTATCGCCAACTCCGTTAAAACAGAAGTGACAACGCTTATTGTGAATTAAGTGAAGCTCTTTATCGAAAGCGCGGCCTATTACAGAGTTATATTAAGCCAGCAGTCATCCTGCTGGCTCGTTCATCTAGACGACACCTTGCTCAATCATTGCATCAGCGACTTTTCTAAAGCCTGCAATGTTGGCGCCTAAAACTAAATTTCCAGGTTGGCCAAACTCTTTACTGGTTTCGTTTGCATTGATGAAAATATTTTTCATGATGGTTTGCAACTGACTATCCACTTGTTCAAACGTCCAGTTTTGCATGCTGGCGTTTTGCGCCATTTCAAGTTGACTGGTTGCAACACCGCCTGCATTGGCTGCTTTGGCAGGCCCATAAGCTATGTCTGAGTCCACGATAATATTGGCAGCATCACGGGTGGTTGGCATGTTCGCCCCTTCACTAATCAAAATACATCCGTTTTCGATAAGAGCCAGTGCGTCGTCTGACGTTAATTCATTTTGAGTCGCACAAGGGAAGGCAGCATCAGCCTGATATCGCCAAACAGCATGCCCTTCATTAGGATAGTCGCCCTCTGGTGTGTATTCTGCTTCAGGGTAAGTTTCTAAATATTCTTCTAAGCTTGCTCTTTTCACTTCTTTCAGTTGTTTGAGGAGCTTAAGATCAATACCGTGCTCATGATAGATCGTACCTCGAGAGTCGCTGCATGTAACCGGCGTTGCTCCCATATGGTACAGTTTTTCAATGGCGTAGATAGCCACGTTGCCAGCACCAGAAATGAGGCAAGTTTTCCCTTTCAATGAATCGTTGCGGTCGTTGAGCATGCATTCTGCAAAATAGACGGCGCCATATCCTGTCGCTTCTTTTCTGGCGAGTGAGCCCCCCCAAAGCAGACTCTTGCCTGTAAGCACACCTTCGTAGCGCCCCGTCAATCGTTTGTATTGACCAAACATATAGCCAATTTCGCGCGCCCCGACGCCGATATCGCCTGCGGGAACATCGGTGGCAGGACCGATATGACGGTACAACTCGTTCATAAATGATTGGCAAAATCGCATGATCTCGCCGTCGGATTTTCCTTTAGGATCGAAGTTTGAACCGCCTTTGCCGCCACCGATAGGAAGGCCAGTCAGTGCGTTTTTAAAGATTTGCTCAAAGCCGAGAAATTTTATGATGCTCGCATTGACTGAGTGATGGAATCTCAATCCTCCTTTGTACGGCCCCAAAGCAGAGTTGAATTCAACTCGATAACCTTTGTTTACTTGTACATTTCCAGCATCATCAACCCAAGGAACTCGAAACATGATTTGACGTTCTGGCTCGACGATCCTCTGGATAATCGCTTGTTCCTTATATTTATTATTGCCTTCTATTACCGGCGCGAGAGAAGTTAATACTTCTTCTACCGCTTGGTAAAATTCTTTTTGCGCAGGGCTACTGTGTTGCAACGCAACAATAGTATCGTGTATGTATGACATAGATTTCTTCCTTGATGTGAATAAGCAATCAGTTTATATGAATGTATTTCCATTAAATAGTGATTTTGACCAAGATTCAATGGTTGTAGTGGTCTTTCCTGCGGATGAGAATGTGCAGCTTCTAACCCAGGCAGTGTTGGTTGAGATAGGTAGGGCGAGCTAAGTAAGCGGGTGGTTGAGTGATCAGTTTCACATATAACAAGCAGAAATCACTTTAGTCGATGTTGTTGTGCAGTTACGCAAATTGTTTATGTTAACGTCATGTTAAAGTTTGTGTGTGATAACTTGTGAAAAGACAACTATATGGATGAGCTTAAGGTTCTGAACTCGTTTATTCAGCAGAATGGTCTACCAGCGTTTGGCCACCTTGATGGAATTCCAACATCGTTACAGCTAGATAAATTTACTTACCTCGATGAGATGGATAAGCCAGTGTCTAAGTGGCGCCGTTACCGCGATTATAAGCAGTTTCAGTTCGTCAATTTGGTCACACCTGATTACGTCATTGGAGTAGCGATTGCTGATATACGGTATTTAGCATCCGGCTTTTGCTACCTGTTTGATATTAAAAAGAATAAGTTGATTGAGCAACAATGGTTGAAACCTTTTAATATAGGTTATCAAACTCAGCCTTCCAGTTGGTGCAGTCTTGCCCATCTTGCTAACAAAAGAGTTCAGTTTTCTATTAAGGATGGTATTTGGCACGTCCACTTTGTGACAGAGTCAGTCAATGCGGATCTCTATTTACGTCCAGAAAACATGAGTTTGCCATTAATGTTGTGTACGCCAACAGGTTATGCGGGTTGGACATATACTCAGAAGCACAATGCGTTAGCAGTAGACGGTAACTTGTTCATATTAGGAAAAGAGCAAGATCTTTCAGAGGTGGCTGCTGGTTACGATTTTTCCGCTGGGTACATGCGGCGAGAAACAAGTTGGCGCTGGGCGAGTATCAATTGCTTTGAGGATGACAGGCGTCTGGGGTTGAACTTGGCAGCTGGCGTTAATGAAACTGGCTATTGCGAAAATGTATTGTGGATTAATGGTCAGCGTCACTTTTTGCAACCTGTGCAGTTTCAGTTTTCACGAAGTGATGAAGGGCAAAAGTGGCATATTACGTCTGAAGATAAACGAGTTAACTTACAGTTCACGCCTTTGAATCGACGCTCAGAGAAGAAAAATTTTTGGCTTCTCAAAAGTAACTTTCGTCAGTATATCGGTTATTTCTCTGGCTATCTTATCGATGGAAATGGCATCAAACATCAGTTAGAAGAAGTTATGGGTCTTACTGAAGATCACTATGCAAAATGGTAGAAACACAATGGATTGGACGCAGTTGATGGACCGCCCAGAATTACTTCTGATGATTCTGGCTCCAGTTTTCTTTTTCTGCATGCTTGCCGAATATTGGTTCGGACAAAGAAGGGGACGCTTGCCTGAAAGCGCGACGTATTACTTCCCTGAAGTAGCGTGTAATTTTGTTCTTGCGGGCTTACACCAAGCGACAGACATACTCACGGGTTTACTGATTGCTCAGTTGTATTTGTGGTGGTTCGATTGGCGTTTGTTTGATATCGAAATGAGCGTCTCAGCTTTTCTTTTACTTGTTGTCCTGCAAGATTTTTTCTATTACTGGTTTCATCGGGCTAGCCATCGTATTCGTTGGATGTGGGCCGCGCACGTTGTTCATCACAGTTCGGAAAGAATGAACTTCAGTACCGCCTTTCGTCAAAGTTTAATGTATCCGCTAGCGGGGATGTGGATTTTTTGGTTGCCCTTGGTGATTATTGGTTTTGAGCCCAAATGGGTTGTCTTCGTTGTGTTGTTTAATCTGGGCTTACAGTTTTTTGTTCACACCCAATCAATTCGTTCGCTCGGGCCACTAGAGTGGGTATTTAACACGCCGTCTCATCATCGCGTTCATCATGGTGTGAACCGTCAGTACATCGACAAAAATTATGCGGGTGTATTAATTATTTGGGATCGAATGTTCGGAACGTTTGAACCAGAGGTGGAAACGGTTCGGTATGGGGTTTCTAAACCTGTAAACAGCTTTAATCCCATCCGTGTGACGTTTGCAGAATGGAAAGACATGTTTTATGACGTAACTCGACCAAACTTATCATGGAAACAACGCTGCCGCCGTTTGTTCGCTCCGCCATCGGATTTTTATGAGTAAATTGGGATAAAGAGATTGGAGCGGGCAGCGGGAATCGAACCCGCATCATCAGCTTGGAAGGCTGAGGTAATAGCCATTATACGATGCCCGCGCATCGATAGGACTCAGTTAATATGCCACACTGGACGAAAAAGAAAAGTCTTTTCTCATCAAATGTTTGTCAGTTGCCTAAAAAAGTAGCGGACTGATGTTAAAGTGTTCATTGTCTCTGGTTTTTTGTGGCACTCGCGATTTCGCTACTAAGCTTAGAGGCTTCCAATTAGGTCGTAAACACCGAATTCTTAGGTGTTTAGATGTTGATGATATTCAAGATTTTCTGTGTAAAGGTTAATCTCGTTTATTGAACAGTCACGTTTCATGGTCAAGACTAAATATTGAAATGATTACTTTTTACTGTTGATGCGTATGTATAACACAGGGTAATTCTGCTGAAACAGTCAGCTTAACCAAAGGAGATTTAACATGATGAGAGGTTTGATATTAGGGCTGGTGGTGATGCTGGTATCTGCTTGTACTACCGTTACAACCGATGTGGATAAACAAGCCGACTTTTCAGCTTACAGAACGTTTGACTTCGGTGCTCAGGCGGAAGCTCCTACCAGTATTGATGGTCGACGTATTGAGCAAGGGCTTGCTGAACAGCTTGAGGGTAAGGGTTTAATTAAGGTAAATAGTGGCGGTGACCTTTACGTACATCATGATATCGTAGAAGAATCCGAGCTTGTTTCTTCAGGATCGTCGGTGAGCTTTGGCTATGGCTGGAATAGCTTTGGTGTGATCACTTCAAGCCCAGAAAGATATAAAGAACGTAAGTATGGGAAGTTGGTGGTTGAACTGGTTGATGCAAAGGCTAATCAAGTCGTTTGGAAAGGCGTTTCAAGTCGTAAACTGTCTGAGTCAATGAGCTCTGAGAAAAGAGAATCTCTCATCCAAGAAGAAATCGCGAAGATGTTTGAAAGCTACCCTTACGGTGAAAAATAATTAGTATTCTTAACGATTAAGAATACTAATTGCCAATAGTTACGCACAGGGTTAAAAGAACTTATCATTTTGGTTCTGGTTACCTTTGTGCGTACGACTCTGATTGCTTTACTCGGACTACTTTTCTGCTTGTTGGCTCCGAGCATGAGCCTTGCGCACTCACACCCAAATTTTCTTTCCTTTCATAACCAGAATATTGCTGTTGACGCTAAGTCGAAGCACTTTTCAGAACATCCTATCTCTCCAGTACAACAAGACTATCCGAGCTTAAACAGCCGGAATAGATTGAGGGTTAGCCATGCTAAGGAAATGAGCTCGAACGACGATGTAGAACCCGAATGGTTTGAAATGCTTGATGTAGCATGGTGGGCGCATCGTTCGGCAATTTACTCGATGAAGCGGCTAAAACGCATCGGCAATGAGGCTTTAGGTTGTTGTATTGAAAGTATTTTTACTCACTTTAAATACAGAATCGGAGTGAGAAAAGAATCGAATTTCATATACCGCTTTATACATGCTCGCTAACACATTCCATGTTTTTGCAACTTTTTGGTTAATTATGCTTAGGAGCGGTTTATGTTTGATTTGATCATTCAGGTCTTGAGTGCTTTTTGGCATCAAGATTTCACGGCGTTAATGGCGCCAGGCAGTGCAGGTTTGGTTTATTTTGTTGTTGCTGTGATTATCTTTTTGGAAAGTGGTTTTATTCCTGCTGCACCTTTCCCATGCGACAGTGTCGTCGTATTATCCGGTACGCTGGCGGCGGTTGGCGTCCTTGACCCAATTATGATCATGTTGGTGATAGCTGTTAGTGCGGGGTTGGGAAGTTGGGCGGCTTATTTACAAGGCAAGTGGCTAAATCGCTTACCTAAGGTCCAAGGCTGGGTGAGTGCGGTTCCTCAAAAGCGTTTGGAACAAGTCGACGTATTACTCAGTAAACATGGATTGATTGCGCTTTTGTGCGCGCGGTTTATTCCGGTTGTTCGTTCCCTATTGCCATTAATGATGGGGTTGCGAGTGAAACGTATTAGTAAATTCCATTACTTTGCGTGGCTGAGTGCGATTTTATGGACGCTGATATTATGCGGTTTCGGTTCATTACTTCCTTTGCTACCGGAAAATATGAGCAAAGCAATCACAATGCTATTAATGGCGGCCCCAATAATTACTCTTGTGATTGGAGTGCTTAGTTTCTTGTTTGTTAAAGCACGTCGAGCGTTCTGTAAACCCAAGGATGTGTCTGAGTTTTCTCAGTAAGTTTACTTGATTTGCACTTTTAAGCTTGTATGCAGATTAGACATCTAATCGACAGGCTTTTGTCAGTAAAAAGAAAGGCGCATACATTGCGCCTTTCTTTTTGAGTGTCGTTAGGGTTTCGAATTTAATAGCCAATGCTATATAGGTATTCGCCAACTTCTTTGCACTGAGACTTGTAGATGTTCTCTACTTCAGACTCATTCTTATCTGCTGCTTTAAATTCGAGTTCGGCAGACGATAGCTGGTCAAAGCTGTAGTCTCTCTCAGACATTAAGTAGTGTCTGAACATCGCTCTGTGTTCCGGAACTGCAATACGTGCGTTAGAAACGTTGGCACACTCTAACAGAGTGTCGTTACTCATTTCTTCTGGCTTAGTTTCTGTGTTTGCAAAGGTTGAGCCCGCTGAAAATAGTAATGCTAGTGCGATGGTTGTAGCGATTCTTGTCATTATATGGACCTCAAATTGGTTCTAGTAACAATGAGCATATTGGCTCTTATCGTTACATTTTCGTGTTCTCTGTATGTCATAAAAAGTTAAACAACAGAGAAGGCGTTGCGACCATGAGTAAAGACGTACATTAAGTTCGCTTCCTTTCTTCCTGAGAGGCGATAAAGAGAGCGTTGACTCATGAGTCCGCCATAACTGTCTAGAGGTAAGCGAGATGCTTGTTTTGCCAACTCCAGTAGTGGTGGAGAAGAGAAAGCAATAAGTAAAAAATAATCAGGAGTAAAATCTGATGATAAAACGCCATCAGTAGCTGATGTTCGGCGACAGGAGACAAGCCCGAACAACTCGCGCTTTATATGTAGGTAGTAACTTTCTGAACCCCAAGAGCTCAGAGAAGCTGAGGCATGAAAATCAGTGTGTGCTAGCTCAAAATCGTCTTGTTGAGAGAGTTTAAGTAGGCGCTCGGAAGTGTAATGTTTGGTGTGGTGCCACTCATGCGCATATGAAGCTGTGATGAGCCCTGAGAGCAAGGACAAAGAAAGCATCAATAATATATGGTGTAGATAACGCAAGAAGTAACCCTAAACATATAAAGCCACAGTTACCCACCATGATTAAGGAATCTTAGTGGAACTATGATAACGACGAAAGCCAGTGTCTGATGAACTCAGCGTATACTAACGAGATGGAAGGGGGATGAACAGAGTTTTCTGATCGCACTTAGGTATATCAGCGAATAACACAATAGTTTTCGCTTTCGAGTAAGCGAAAATGGAAAGAGAGTCGTTGCACAAGGACGATTAAGCTAACAGGATTATTACTGGGGAAGAAATAGAATCTTCTTTTGTCTTCCCCATATGTCTCGCATCGGTATTACGCGCTTGCGTAAATAACGCTGCCGCCTTTTATAGTGTCAATGATCTCGCGAGACAACTTCTTTGGTAAAGCAGGGCAACCCCAACTGCGTCCGAGGTATCCATTCTTCTTGATAAAGGAAGGGTTTGCGTAATCGGCACCGTGCACGACAATGTAACGCTCGCGAGCTTTGTCGTTTAATCCAGAGCTTAGCCCATCTAATCGAAGTGAATAGCCATTTGAGCCGTAGTAAGTGGTATCAGTCAAAAAAGTGCCCAATGATGTTTTTCGCGAGTTCACGACATTTGAAAACTGTGTCGCTGTTTTCTTTCCGCTGTTCACGCCGTGAGAAACATACGTATTGTAGATTAGCTTCTTTTTATCTAAATCAACCACATAAAAACGCTTTTCAGTTGATGGTTTACTATAGTCGATGATCGTTAGTACCGACTTCTTTCTATCGGGTGTCTTCTGATAAGCGATGTAAGCGTCACTGAACAACTTAAAGTCTACTATGCCATCTAGCTTGGCTTGTTTAAACACATGTTCAACTTGCTTTGGTCGTAAATGATCCCTGGGTTCGTTATCTGATTGTTTTGCAAAAGCAAAAGGTGAGACAGACAACAGCGCACATGTAAATAATAAAATTAACTTTTTCATCTTGGCTAAATAAAACTCTATGGTGTTACAAATTTACCGATTGCTTCATGCATTCGTTAAAACAACATGCACATCAATATAATTCTATTCCCAATGTTTCTTATTGCACGCTTAGGTGCTTGATATTGGGTTGACGATAAGTTTTCGAGTTAAAAACTAACTAATTGAAACTTATATAAAATATGAAGTTTAACGATGGTTTCTATAAACTTCGGCGTAAATAATATCTGATATATGTAATTAATAAAACTGTGTTTAAGGATATTTGTGAAGTTGCTAATTTATAAAAACGGCGTTTTATTTTTCGTACTTTAGAAACTCTTTTTATTTCAATGTGTTTTCTTTTTCTACGCTTTATCCAATACCTCAAAAGTTTGTGATTTAACTCGTAACAAATCGTAACGCCGAATCGTTATGTGTATAAGTGCATTTATAATGTATGAATAAACAACAGGGTGGTAAGAAAAGGCAGTAAAACAGCGGTGAATCGGTTGTTTTTAATTCACGATTGACAAAGCCAAGTCTAAGTCGTACAAAAATTGAACTTGTGAATGTATCGTTTAAGTGAGAGTGATGAGCTTGAAAAAAGTGAAGTGATGCGTGCTATTGTTTATTCTCTAATTTATTCGATTACATAAGGAAGGGTACATAGTAAAAATTTAAAAAATAATTCTATCGTGTGGATTAAAATATATAAATAATAAAACTTAGAAATTAAAAGATAAGAACGCCAGATCTGAATTCATTAAATTTTTGAACATGAAAGTAAACTCTATTTATTATGTTTGGTTTGAAAGCGCTCAAATTGATTTAAGGACGGTTATGACAGCATTTAATAAAGTGTTTATTGTCACTCCCAATGTTAATGATTTTGCAATGTTGCGAGAGTCGCCATTGGAAATGTCTCTTCAAGTAACGGCAAGCAAACCTATCCAACTCTATGGAGAGTCTGTTAAAGCCAGTTGGAAAAGTATTGATATTGAATGGTTAGACGTTAAGGGTGAAAAGCCATTACCCAGGCCTGATATTGCAGCATGGGGATCTTTTACTCTTGCTGTATCCGCTTCTATTGCGGATAAGCTCGATGTGTTGAGCGAGAATGTCGAATTTTTACCATTAAATCTACAAGGAAAGCCTTGGCGAGCATTAAACATTGTCACTCAAATTGATGCCATTGATACCTCTGCTACCGAGTATAATCTTCGTCATGGTAAGCTAAGTCGTGCTAGACCGTTTAAGAAACTCGTTTTGAATAGGGAAGCCGTTAATGAATCTGACTTGTTCAGAGTAAAAGGTGCTGGGCTCAGAACGTTTTGCACGGACAAAAAAGGTGGCTTGTACGATAGCGTCAAAGCGCTGAATTTGACCGGTTTGGATTTCAAGGAAGTGCTGGTTTAAAAACGAATAAATAGTGATTTACTCGACTAAAGTCATAGATATAGGTATGGGGGAACAAAAGCTGAGCATCTATCAATGAAGCTCATATATAACTAAATACAGCCGCCACAGTTGTGACAGCTGTACGTCTCCCCTTAACTTATGTTCTTGAAACCCTAATTGAGCTGGCCATGGACGCATCAAATCGACTGTCGTCATTTGCCGATTGCCACCACAAGCTCAATTGTTCTTTAGTCATTGGTTTGCCAAATAAATAGCCTTGCATATAGTCGCAGCGGTATGCCGATAGCCATTCATGCATCATATTGTGTTCAATACCTTCTGCTGTAACCGTTTTATTCTGGGCATGGCATAGCTCAATAATAGGTTTGATCACATGGCCGTTGTTGGTCTTCATCAATGTAACGAGGAACTCTCGATCAAATTTGATTTTTTGAACCGGATACTGAACGAGCTGAGTTAACGATGTGTAACCAGAACCAAAGTCATCAATTGCAAGACGGTAGCCACGTTTTGATAGCTCATCAAGTAGAGCCGTGCCTTGTTGTTCTGCGGCAAAGGTTTCGGTTATTTCTATCTCAATACATTCTGGTTTAACACTGTGCAGTGTCGCTTGTTCATGGATGTAGTTTGCCATTTCTATCGAGTTTAGCTCTGCTGATGAAAGATTGACCGAAAGAACAATATTCTTACCGAAAATATTCCTTAATTGATGGTATTCCGCCGTTGCATTGGCGAAAACCCAGCGGTCAATTTTATCAAATAATCCGGCTTGCTCAGCAATTGGAATAAACTCCTTTGGAGGGATAGGGCCGATACCTTCGGCTTCCCAGCGCAACAAGACTTCTAACCCCTCAATTTCGTTGCTTCGATTGTTCATATAGGGTTGAAAAACAAGGTGAAATTCTTCCTCTACATTGCTTTTTCGGAGCGCACGTTCAAGTTGACTTCGTCTTTGAGACTCAATATTGAGAGCGGCTGAATAATAGGCGTATTGATTTTTCCCTGCCCGTTTTGCTTGATACATAGCCGCATCGGCACTGGAGAGTAACTTCGCGATGTCAGTACCGTCTTGAGGATATTGTGCAATACCTACGCTTGCCGTAACGGGAAATGAATTACTCCAAGATGAACTGAGATTACTAATCGGTTTTAGTAACTCTGATGCAAGCAAATCAGGCAAGCGTTTTACCTCTTGATTTGAGCTCAGCAAAATTGCAAATTCGTCACCAGATAACCTGGCGGCAAAGCAGGGGCTGTTGTAATCGTGCGAGAACTTTTGACAGGCATTCTTGATGTGTGATGAGAACACTTTTAATAAGTTATCTCCCAATTCATGCCCGTATTTATCATTCACGTATTTAAAGTTATCAAGATCGACGTAAACAACCCACAGAAACTGCGAAGGGGAGAGAAGTTCACGAGTGGCAAGCTCATGAAAACGATGGCGATTGGCGAGTTGCGTCAGGTGATCCGTTTCAGCTAGGCGTTTTGTCTTTTTATAGATGACATTAAGTTCCTCATACATATCAAAAAAGCGTGCAGAGAGGCGTCCTATTTCATCGTTTGTTTCTAGCTTTTCAATATTGTCACGTTGATTAGATTCAAGTTCGTTCAGCTGCTTATCAAGGCGAGAAACAGGGCGCAACACATAGCGGTACAACACCAAAATGATTAATGTGATGGTGAAAAACGCCGCTACGCCAAAGGAGAAAGCAAGTTCTAGCCACACTTTATCGACTTTATTCCACATTAAATATTCGGCAGGAGAAAGCACGGCATAAAAGTGCGGCAGCAGCTCAATGGTTTGAGCGAGAGGAATATCAAGATAAATGGGTTTGTCGGCGAAAGTAATCACGCTGTGTGTGTCAAACTCGATGTCATGCTTAATCTCGTTAAAGGCTTCAAGTGATACGGAAACTACCACAAAAAACACATTTTTCGAGTCAAAGCTCAAAGGGTGAGTCCCCGTTCTTTTGTCGACGACCTCATATTGAAGAAGAATGCTTTGTCCACTGGAGTTATAAATAAAGCCAGTGTGACTGAAAGCCTCTCTCTCATTGAAACTTCGTGATATGTACTCTAACACCTTTGGGTCGACCACGCCCGATGATTCGTAATATTTGTTTTCTGTGTAGTAGAGAAGGTTTTGTTTGCCGTCGAGGATCGCCATGCTCGCATCGCCTTTGTAACCATGGCTCAATACTTCAGCGGTCTCGTCTAATCGGTTAAACAAGACTCGTTCACGATAGGGGTTGTTATGATTTACCAAATAGTCTTGTAATACATCACTTTTACTGAGCGTATAGGCATAACTATTAAGAAAAATATTCGCTTGTCGAAACTGCCCGGCGAGCTTTTCCATTTGCAACTGAATATAGCTGTCTTCCCGCTTGATGAGCGTCACTTTTTGAATGCTATAAATAATATAGCTAGATACTAACGCGCTTAATAAGATCACTGGCGCGACAAGCAAAATGACTCTATTGCTTAACTTCATTATGGTTCTTAGTTTCCGTTTGTGTCCCTACAAACGTCGCGTACCAGGTAAGGTACTGAACGGATGATGTGTTTTGGCAAATTGTAACCAGATTGTAAGGTGAGCGTTCTCCAAAATCAGGCAGCTATCTAAGAATTGTGATGACGTGAAAGGTTTCGAGCTTATTAACTAGAGGTTTTCTCAGTAGTTGGACGTCTCTTTTCCTTCCTCCCTGTATAAAACCTAACCGTAATGACAGGTAAATACCATCATCGAAACGTTTCGATGGTAAAGTGTGACTCAAGTGCACTTTTCCTATTCAATGACAATTGAATTACAGATCATTCTCACACCTTATCGATCTCACACTGGTCAAATTGCGATGACGAATTATTATTTCATCGAAACGTTTCGATGAGTTTTCTGTTAATAACGAAAACACTTTAAGACAGGCGCTCATGGTTGTATGAACGTGTAACCGAAAGGTCGATGAGATGAAAAAAAGTACCCTAATTAACTCAGATATTTCTTACTTGGTGGCGACGCTAGGCCACACCGACGAGATCACGATATGTGATGCTGGTCTACCAATCCCAGAGCATGTTCAGCGAATCGATTTGGCGCTAACGCATGGGGTACCAAGTTTTCTTGATACTGTTCGCGTAATTCTATCTGAGTCCCAAATCGAAGGGGTCATCATTGCGGAAGAGTTCTCTGATGCAAGCCCAGTTTTGCATGAAGCGTTGCTCAACGAACTGAGCAAAGAGAGTGAAGAAACGGGCAAATCTATTGAAGTGAGCTACGTGTCACATGAAGCGTTTAAAGCACGTACGGCGCAAAGTCGCGCTATCGTAAGAACCGGCGAATGCTCGCCATATGCGAACGTTATTTTCCAAGCGGGCGTGGTTTTTTAAGCCAGAGATATTGAGGACAGATTATGACTCAAGCCATTCTACAACTAAGCGAAATTGAGAAGGCGTTTCCGGGCGTAAAAGCACTCGACAAAGCAAGCCTGAATGTTTATCCAGGCCGTGTTATGGCGCTGATGGGTGAAAATGGAGCAGGCAAGTCAACGTTAATGAAGGTGTTGACAGGCATTTACCACATGGATACGGGGAGCATTCAATATCAAGGTCAGCCGGCGGCCTTTAAAGGGCCACGCGATTCACAGGAAGCTGGTATTAGTATTATTCACCAAGAGCTGAACCTGATTCCTGAACTGACGATTGCCGAAAATATTTACTTGGGACGAGAGTTCACTGGATCCTTAGGGCGTATCCAGTGGGGCAAAATGTATGACGAAGCTGACAAGCTTTTAAAACGTCTCAATGTCAAGCACTCATCAAAAACATTGCTTGGCGATTTAAGCCTTGGTGAACAACAAATGGTGGAAATTGCAAAGGCACTTTCGTTTGAGTCGAAAGTCATCATTATGGATGAGCCAACGGACGCATTGACCGATACCGAAACGGAATCACTGTTTAAAGTGATTAATGAGCTTCGCGAGCAAGGATGCGGCATCGTATACATTTCGCATCGTCTTAAAGAAATCTTTGAAATCTGTGACGACATTACCGTACTTCGTGATGGTAAGTTTATCGGTGAGTGCAAGGTGTCCGACACTGATGAAGATGGCCTAATTGAAATGATGGTTGGCCGAAAATTAGAAGAGCAATATCCACGTATTGATGTCCAACATGGCGAAGCTTGTCTTGAAGTCATTGGTTTGACTGGATCTGGCGTTCAGGATGTGAGCTTTACTCTCAAGCGTGGTGAGATTCTTGGAATTTCTGGCTTGATGGGCGCAGGCCGCACTGAACTCATGAAAGTCATTTACGGCGCATTACCTAGTGAGCATGGTGTTATCAATCTTGATAACAAAACTATTAACCCGGTTAGCCCGCAAGATGGCTTGGCAAATGGTATCGCTTACATCTCTGAAGATCGCAAAGGCGATGGTTTGGTTTTAGGTCTTTCAGTTAAGGAGAACATGTCACTTTGTTCGCTAAACCAGCTGACCAAAGGCTTCCAGATTCAACACAGCGACGAAGTGATTGCAGTGGAAGATTTTATTAAGTTATTCAACATTAAAACCCCAACGCGAGATCAAATCATCGGCAACTTATCTGGTGGTAACCAGCAAAAAGTTGCGATTGCGAAAGGGTTAATGACGAAACCTAAAGTTCTGATTCTGGATGAGCCAACACGTGGTGTTGATGTCGGAGCAAAAAAAGAGATTTATCAGCTCATCAACAAGTTTAAGGCCGAAGGCATGAGCATCATCTTGGTTTCTTCCGAGATGCCTGAAGTGCTCGGCATGAGCGACCGTATTTTAGTGATGCATGAAGGTCGTATCACTGGCGAATTTGATGCGAAAGACGCCGATCAAGAAAAATTACTCGCCTGTGCCGTAGGCAAAGAGATCAATGAGGAAGCAGCATGAGTACGAATACCATGAGCAAACCAACCGAAACTGGCAACAAGAAGTTGTTCACAAAAGAGTGGCTGATTGAGCAAAAATCACTGATAGCTTTGATCTTTCTGATCGTTGTTGTGTCATTTTTGAACCCGAACTTTTTTACGGTCGACAACATTCTCAACATTCTTCGTCAAACCTCCGTGAATGCCATTATCGCAGTGGGTATGACATTAGTTATTTTAACAGCAGGCATCGACTTAAGTGTTGGTTCGGTATTGGCATTGTGTGGTGCCTTTGCGGCAAGCATGATTGCGCTTGAGGTTCCGGTGCTAGTGGCGGTTCCAACTGCTTTAGTCGCAGGTGCAGCGTTAGGTGCGATCAGCGGTATCATTATTGCGAAGGGTAAGGTGCAGGCATTTATCGCTACGCTGGTTACCATGACGTTACTACGCGGTGTGACCATGGTGTACACCGAAGGTCGTCCAATCTCGACAGGCTTTACTGACACCGCGGATGCGTTCGCATGGTTTGGTACTGGCTACGCGCTAGGCATTCCAGTTCCTGTTTGGTTAATGGTGGTTGTGTTCGCTGCGGCTTGGTATTTACTTAACCACACGCGCTTTGGTCGCTATGTTTACGCACTAGGCGGCAATGAGTCTGCGACTCGCCTATCAGGTATCAATGTAGACCGAGTGAAGATTGGTGTCTACGCCATCTGCGGTATGCTAGCAGCGCTTGCAGGTATTATCGTAACGTCTCGTCTTTCTTCGGCGCAGCCAACAGCAGGTATGGGCTACGAGCTAGACGCTATCGCAGCGGTTGTTCTTGGCGGTACCAGCTTGATGGGCGGTAAAGGCCGTATCATGGGTACCTTGATTGGTGCGCTGATCATCGGTTTCTTGAACAATGCACTTAACCTACTTGATGTTTCTTCCTACTACCAAATGATTGCAAAAGCAGTGGTTATCTTGCTTGCGGTATTGGTAGACAACAAAAACAAGTAATTCATAACAATCTGTATATATAAAACAGTGAATACAAACCGAGTCAGGGGACGTGTACTGGCTCACCCTACACAAAGGACTAGAACGATGAAAAAACTTGCAACTCTTATCTCTGCTGCACTTCTTTCTTCAACCGTATCGGTAGCGGCGCAAGCTCAAGATACCATGGCGATTGTGGTTTCGACGCTAAACAACCCGTTCTTCGTAACGATGAAAGACGGTGCGGAAGCAAAAGCGAAAGAATTGGGGTACGACTTAATTGTACTGGACTCGCAAAATGACCCGAGTAAAGAACTGTCGAACATCGAGGATTTAAGTATTCGCGGCGTAAAAGCAATTCTTATCAACCCAACGGATTCTGATGCAGTGTCTAATGCAATTCGTATGGCGAACCGTTCTAAGATCCCTGTGTTGACATTAGACCGTGGTGCAAGCCGTGGTGAAGTCGTGAGTCACATCGCGTCGGACAACGTAATTGGTGGTGAAATGGCAGGCCACTACATCATGGAAAAAGTAGGCGAAAAAGCAAAAGTCATTCAACTTGAAGGTATTGCGGGCACATCGGCAGCGCGTGAGCGCGGTGAAGGCTTTATGAATGCCGTGAAGGGCAGCGATATGGATCTTCTTGCTAGCCAACCAGCTGACTTTGACCGCACAAAAGGTCTAAACGTAATGGAAAACCTGCTAGCGGCTAACCCGGATGTACAAGCGGTATTTGCACAGAATGATGAAATGGCGCTAGGTGCACTTCGCGCAGTTCAAGCTTCTGGCAAAGATGTCGTTATCGTTGGTTTTGATGGTACGGAAGACGGCATTG
Source organism: Vibrio sp. Vb1755 (assembly GCF_033338635.1). NCBI lineage: Bacteria > Pseudomonadati > Pseudomonadota > Gammaproteobacteria > Vibrionales > Vibrionaceae > Vibrio > Vibrio sp. Vb1755. The sequence goes on from NZ_JAWOTA010000001.1 coordinate 570,592, forward strand.
CAGCAGTTAACCGTGGCAAACTAGCGGCAACTATTGCTCAGCAACCAGACCTTATCGGTGCTTTAGGTGTTGAAACGGCTGACAAAGTTTTGAAAGGTGAAGAAGTAGAAGAGTACATCCCAGTACCACTAAAAGTAGTCACTAAGTAAGTTTCAAGTTCCAATAAATCATCCTAATTTTTGCTCTCTCCTCCGTTTATATCTGTCGTTTAGGAGGTGAGGGCAAACTTACCCAAAATACTGCAAAGTGTGGGGTATAGATGCCTTTGGCTTTTTATCGAGACTCCTTCATCAGGAAGAGAAGTTAAAGTCATCTAATGTATTTTCCTAAACAGTTTTTAAAAAGGGTTCATTCAGAACCGAGGATAACCGTATGAATAAGTTAGTGGTGTTAGGTAGTGTAAACGCTGACCATGTTCTTCAAGTGCCTTCTTTCCCTCGCCCAGGCGAGACGCTGCATGGTCGCAACTATCAAGTTATCCCAGGTGGCAAAGGTGCCAACCAAGCCGTCGCGGCGGCGCGATTAAATGCAGACATCGGTTTTATCGCTTGTGTGGGCGACGACTCATTCGGCATTAACATTCGCGAAAACTTCAAAATGGACGGCATCGATATCACTGGTGTGAAGATGCAGCCAAATTGCCCGACAGGTATCGCGATGATTCAAGTGTCGGACAGTGGTGAGAACAGCATTTGCATTTCAGCTGAAGCGAACGCCAAACTGACAGCAGAAGCGATTGAGCCAGATTTAGAGCGTATTCGCCAAGCAGATTACTTGCTAATGCAATTGGAAACGCCGATGTGCGGCATTGAGAAAGCTGCGCGTGTAGCGAAAGATGCCAAAACCAACGTAATTTTGAATCCTGCGCCAGCTCGTGAATTGTCAGATGAATTACTGTCTTACATTGACGTGATTACGCCAAATGAAACGGAAGCTGAAGTTCTGACAGGTATTACTGTAACAGACAACGAAAGCGCGCAAGAAGCGGCGAATGTGCTACATGGTAAAGGTATAGAAATTGTCATGATCACACTCGGTGCAAAAGGCGTTTGGCTAAGCCAAAACGGTCGAGGCGAAATCATCGCGGGTTTCCGCGTTGAAGCGACGGATACTACCGCTGCGGGCGATACATTTAATGGGGCATTCGTCACTGGTCTCCTAGAAGGTTTACCTTTAGAATCAGCGATTAAGTTTGCACATGCGGCGGCTGCAATTTCTGTGACCCGCTTTGGCGCGCAAACGTCGATTCCAACCCGCGAAGAGGTGGACGCGTTTCTCGCTGAACAATAAGGCGCACAGCGCCTCATTAAAATAGGAGTAGTAACATGGCGACGATGAAAGACATCGCAAAACTGGCAGGGGTTTCCACTTCAACAGTGAGCCATGTTATTAACAAGACGCGTTTTGTGAGCGAAGAGATCTCTGAACGCGTTAACAATGCCGCAAAAGAGCTTAACTACTACGCGCCCTCTGCGTTGGCGCGTAGCCTCAAAGTCAATCGTACCAAAACCATTGGTATGCTCGTGACAACCTCAACCAACCCATTCTTTGGCGAAGTCGTAAAAGGCGTCGAACGCAGCTGCTACCAAAAAGGCTACAGCCTCATTTTATGTAACACCGAGGGTGATAACGAACGTATGCGTCAATCCATTAATACGCTATTGCAAAAGCGTGTCGATGGTTTGATCTTGATGTGCTCGTCGCTAGAAGGAGAGCGTATCGATGTATTTGAGCGTTACCCAGATATCCCAGTTGTGGTAATGGACTGGGGGCCGATGCTATTTACAAGCGATAAAATCCAAGACAACTCACTTCGTGGCGGTTACTTAGCGGCGAAATACTTAATTGATTGCGGCCATACCGAAATTGGGTGCATCACTGGCCCTTTGATTAAACACCAAGCGCAAATGCGATACGAAGGTTATAAGCGAGCAATGAACGAAGCGGGCTTGGAATTTAATGCCAATTGGATCATTGAATCGGACTTCGAATGTGAGGGTGGGTATCAAGCGTTCAAAAAAATGGCTCAACGTGGCGCATTACCCAGCTCGATTTTCGTCTCTAACGATATGATGGCGATGGGTGTGATTAACGCCGCAAATGAGCTCGGTATTAAAGTGCCGGACGACCTATCCATTATTGGTTACGATGACATCCATATCGCGAAATTTATGTCGCCATCGCTAACTACCATTCATCAGCCTAAGTACCGTTTAGGGCAGGCTGCCGTTGAGACTCTTGTCCGAAAGTTGGATGAAAAATCAACAGAGGCACAGGTCGTACAATTAGAGCCGACTCTAGTGGAACGAAAAAGCGTCAAGAGGTTAAAGTCAAACCTCACTGAATGACGTGTGATGTTGAGCTAAAAAATTAAAAAAGTCGTTTCTCTTTATACGATAAAGCCTTACTATCGTCGTTGATTATAAATAAAACTATTAATTGTTGTCTGGCGGATTAGTCAAATGTTATCAAAAGGTTACGCTAAGTTATCTGTAAAACACCCTTGGTTTCACCGAGTTAATGTTATTACAGTTGTATTGATTTTTTTTGTGAGCTGCTATCAGCTACTGGTTAATGAAGCATTTGAGTACGCAATTGGCTTTATTATTACACTTTTGGCGTCAGCTTTATTTGCATCAGCTTCTGCATTCAAAAAACGCTATCTAGGCTTGGACTCATAGGCACGTCTATTTCCAACACCGTTCAATAGCATCATTTATTGCTTTCAAGTAAACATTGAACTGAATTATGATCGAGTGCATCAAGAGGAGGACAAATGTCCTCCTTTTTGTTGGGGATCACGCTCTAATATAAGCGTATTCCAAACAAAATAATAAAGGACATGTTATGGACCTCTTTGCCTTACTCGATATTAATAATACTCTCGTTAACATTCCGATTGGCGACGGCTACGCAATGAGCTGGATCGAAGCTTTCGGTACCGTTTTTGGACTGCTTTGCATTTGGTTTGCCAGCCAAGAAAAAACCATCAACTACTTATTCGGTTTGCTGAATGTCACGCTTTTTGCCGTTATCTTTTTTCAAATTCAGTTATACGGATTATTGCTTCTTCAATTGTTTTTCTTCTGTGCGAACATTTACGGCTGGTATGCGTGGACCCGTCCAAACGCACAAGGTGAAACGCTGGAAGTTCGCTGGTTAAATAAACAGAAACTTATTACTACTGCCTCTATTAGCGTTGCATGTATCGCATTATTAACGATCTATATCGACCCATTTTTCTTTGCGCTAGCAAATATTGCTGTTGATAGCTTGAATCTCTTTGGTGCTGGCTTGGCTGAACCGGTGCTTGAACCTGACGCGTTTCCGTTCTGGGATGCAACCATGACAGTACTTTCTGTTGTTGCACAAATTCTGATGACACGTAAATACGTCGAAAACTGGATTCTATGGGTCGTGATTAACATTATCAGTGTGGGTATCTACGCGACGCAAGGTGTTTACGCAATGTCTGTTCAGTACGCGATTCTTATGTTCATCGCTGCCAATGGCACGCGTGAGTGGGCTCGTAGCGCTAAGCGCAATGGCGATAAAACCTTATCGCACGCTGCTGCGTAAGGAACGAAGAATGGCCAAACAACCTCATATCGGAGTGGATGAAACACAAATCGCTCCCCTCGTTATTGTATGCGGCGAGCAAGATAGAGCGAATCGTATCGCGGCATTATTTGATGATGCAGAAATGGTGTCGGAAAACCGCGAGTATCGTGTGTTTACCGGCAACTACAAAGGCAAGCCTGTTTCAGTGTGTAGTACAGGTATAGGTGCGCCATCGATGATCATCGCAGTGGAAGAGCTAAAACAGTGCGGTGTGACTCATGTGGTACGCGTTGGATCTGCGGGGGCAATGCAATCAGGCATTCATCTTGGCGAGTTGATCATTGCCGAAGGCGCGGTAAGAGATGAGGGCGGCTCTAAAGCGTATGTCGATTCGTCTTATCCAGCCTACGCAAGCTTTTTACTGTTAAAGGAAGTTGAGCGTTACTTGTCGATGCAAAAAGTGCATTATCATTTTGGTGTGGTACGTTCTCACGACAGTTTCTATACCGATGACGAGGATGCAATATGCCAACATTGGAACAAGAAAGGCATCTTAGGTGCCGATATGGAAACCTCTGCGCTGTTTACGGTCGGTCGACTACGAGGCCTTCATGTGGCTTCGATATTAAACAACGTGGTGCTGTATCAACAAGATGTGAAAGAAGGGGTTGGTCAGTACGTTGATGAGGCCAAAGTAATGATGCAAGGTGAGAAGAGCGCCGCGATTACGGCATTAGAAGCCTTGGTTGCTCAGCGTTAGCCAGTCTCTATCTCAGTAAGTCACATAAACAGAATAGATGTAAAGCGACAGGTCACTGTCGCTTTTTTATTTGGAGTTACGGGGTACAATCCACCTTAAATAGTTGTCCGTAACTTTTTCTGAGAGAGCAGAAAATGAAAATCAGCCCTTATCCGACTGGTCGCTTCAAAACATACCTTGAAGAAAAGAGTGCCACCTTTCGCGATTTGATTTATCAATGCCAAATAAATTCGCGTTACTTTGATGCTGGGGAAGCAATTCTCCGCCAAGGTGAGCAACTTCAGTACTTGTATGTTGTGCCAGTAGGTCGAGTCTCGATGAACATATTGGCCGCAAATGGACGACGTTTTCAATTAGGGGAAGCTAACTGCGACTATCATATTTATGGTGAAATGGAGTTCTTCACTCAGACTCCTTGTCAATGGAATGTGATAGCAGATGAACATATGCAGGTTGATGTTATCTGTATCCAAAAACTAACCGAAGCACTGCAAAATCATCCCCAAATGATGGTGTTCTTCGCTTCAGCATTGGCTGAGGATTATCAAGACTCCATGGATATCTACACTAATCGTTTGTTGCATCCCATTACTTACAACATTGCCTATGATCTTCTCGTCCGTAATCAGACGGATAAGCTGCTTGGTGGTTTTGATAAAGTGAACCAAGAGGCTGAGCGGTTTGGTACCTCAGGCCGAGTCTATCGACGTGCAGTTAAGGACTTGATTGAAAAGGGATTGATTACAAAAACGGACAACGGTTTGGAGATTATTGATGAGCTGGCACTCAAAGCGTTTATTGAAGCGCATGAATGATACGCCCAGGTATTGGAACTGATGGGTTTTATAAGTCTTTGATATATCTAGGTCTTGAGTAAACGTAACTAATGTAAAGTACCTTAAATTTTGTTGAATGCATTAAAGAGTAGCGTTATATTGCGAACGCGTATGATAATATATCTCATTAAGGCTTAACAAAATGAAAAAATTCGTCGGTGCGGCTATGCTGTCGTTATTTACTGTTTCTCCTTCTTTCGCTGCTAAAGTTGTGATTGACCACTACATGGGTCAAACAGAGCTAGAACAATCCCCAGAGCGTGTGGTTGTGATTGGCTTTGGCCCGCTAGATGCGCTGGACAACTTTGGTATCGATCCTGTTGCAGTATCTAACTCTTCTAATCTTCCTAGTTACCTTTCAAAATACAGCAAAGATAACTACACCTCTGCGGGTAGTTTGTTTGAACCTGATTTTGAAACTATCTACATGCAAAAGCCGGATTTGATTTTGGTTGGTCCGCGAGCGTCTGCGAAATATGAAGAGCTGAGTGAAATTGCCCCTACAGTTGTTTTTGCGGCGAAAGAGAACCAAGGCTATTGGGAAGGCACGCAAGCGCAATGGCGCAATATTGGTAAGATCTTCAATATCGAAGAAAAAGTAGAGCAGAAAATTGAAGCGCTAGATGCTCAATTCAAAGCAATCCGTGACTACAACCAATCGAACAAAAATGATGCATTAACGATTTTGAGCATGGGTGACAACATCAGCGCGTTTGGTGCCCAGTCGCGATTTGGCGTCATTTATAACGACTTTGGCTTCTTGGAAACGGTTGAGCACGTGAAAACGGGCACTCACGGAGATGTCATTTCTTATGAGTTTATTCGTGAAGCTAACCCGAAAAATATTCTCGTGGTTGACCGAAATTCTCTGACAGGTACGCCGGATAACGATATTCGTAAATCCATGGATAACGACTTAGTCAAAGCGACTGCGGCATATAAAAATCATAAAATCACCTATTTAGATGTGGACGCTTGGTACTTGTCGATGTCTGGTGTGACAGCAACAGAAAAAATGGTCAGTGAGATAAAGCAAACCGTTGAACTGTAATCCAAGATAGCAGAGGTTAACTTTGAAGAAGTTATTGCTAACCCTTGTGGTTTTAAGCACGGTTTCGTTATTTGTTGGGGTGGCAAACATGACACCCCAACAACTCTTTTCAGGTGATGAGAAAGCATTAGAACTTTTCTTTACCAGCCGTATACCACGTTTATTTGCCATATTGCTTGCTGGTGCTGGCTTGAGTATTGCGGGTCTTGTCATGCAGCAAATCAGCCAGAACCGATTTGCGGCACCTTCTACAACTGGTACGATCGAATGTGCCATGCTGGGCTACGTACTGAGCGTGGTTTTCTTTGGTAATGATAATCACCTTTGGCTCGTGTTCGGCATCTCGGTATTTGGGACGCTGGCGTTTGTTTTCTTTATTCAGCGCATTCAATTTAAGAGCGTGGTTTTTGTGCCACTTGTCGGGATTATTTTCGGCAATGTCATCCAATCCATGACTACGTTTATCGCTTACAAATATGATGCACTTCAAAGTCTGAATGCTTGGACAGTCGCAAACTTCGCTAACATCTTGCGTGGTGATTTTGAACTGCTGTACATCGCGGTACCAATGGTTATCCTCAGCTATCTTTTTGCCGCAAGGATCTCTGCCGTAGGTATCGGAAAAGATTTCGCGATTAACTTGGGTTTGAATTATCAGCAGGTTGTGACGATTGGCGTGCTATTGGTGTCCATCATGTCAGCAAGTGTCGTGATGATTGTTGGCCAGTTGCCATTCTTAGGGCTGATTGTACCGAATCTCGTGAGTCACTTTTATGGCGATAATCTCAAAAAGAACATTCCGCTTACGGCCATGTATGGGGCGATTTTGGTGTTGTGTTGCGACTTGGTGAGTCGTTTAATTATTTTCCCTCATGAAATGCCAATCTCTATCGTGATCAGCATATTGGGTGGCGTGGTATTCATCGCTATGTTGTTGCGAGGTAAGCAACATGCGTGATTCAACGAAAATCCTGCTGCTAGGTGGCATTGCGATTCTTTTCGCGTGTCTGTTTATTGGTATTGGGCTAACGGCTGACAACTACCAATATTTTTTGTCTCGTAGAGTTCCTAAAGTATTGGCGATAGTGCTAGCGGGTGTGGCCATTGCTCAGTCTTCACTTGTATTTCAAACCATTACGCACAACCGAATTTTAACGCCAAGTATCATGGGTTTTGATGCGCTGTATGTGTTAACCCAAATTTTGATCGTGTTGATTTTTGGTGGGTTGAGTACCTTAGTGCTTAACTTGTACGTGAATTTCGCGATTGCAGTAATTGTAATGGTGTCGTTTTCGCTACTGCTGTTTGGGTTTTACTTTTCAAAAGGCAGCAAGAACTTGATTACGTTGCTATTGGTCGGCTTGATCTTTGGTCAGCTATTTTCCAATGCGGCGTCATTCTTTTCTTTGCTGATGGACCCAAACACATATGCAATTGTTCAGTCGAAACTGTACGCCAGTTTCAATAATGTCAAAGTGAACTTGGTTTACTTTAGTGCTCCGGCTTTGATGTTTGCATGTTGGTTGTTGTTTAGGATGCATCGCACTTTAGATGTGTTTTGGCTCGACCAAGACAATGCGAAAAGTTTGGGTGTTGATGTACCTAAAGTGACGAGAAATGTGTTTATTATCTCGGCGGTTTTGATTGCTATTTCTACGGCTTTGGTAGGGCCAATCATGTTCTTTGGTTTACTAGTGACCAACTTAAGCCGAGAAATGTTCCGAAGTTACCAACATAAAACGCTATTGGTCGGATGTTCGTTTTTATCCATCAGTTCATTACTTGCGGGGCAATGGATAATCGAAAACGTGTTCAGTTTTGAGACGACGTTGAGTGTCGTAATTAACTTTATCGGCGGTGCGTATTTCTTATACCTGCTGCTGAAAAACAAAGTTGTATAAATATGATAGTAATAGACAAATTAACGAAGGCTTTCGGTTCAAACAAAGTCGTAGACGAGGCCAATACTCAGTTTAAAAAGGGCAAGGTAACATCGATTATCGGTCCAAATGGCGCGGGAAAGAGCACGCTGTTATCTATGGCCTCGCGCTTAACGGAGCGAGATGGCGGTAGTGTTATCATTGATTGCAAGGAAATCGCGGAATGGGACACAAAAGAGCTAGCGAAAAAACTGGCAGTACTTCGCCAAGCTAACTCGATTACAATGCGGTTTACCGTAAAAGAGTTAGTCTCTTTTGGTCGTTTCCCATACTCTAAAGGAAATCTGACTAAAGAAGATCATGAGGTCATAGAACAAGCGATCGACTACTTAGATTTGCAAGATATTCAAGACAAATACTTGGATGAATTAAGTGGTGGTCAGCGACAGCTTGCATTTATTGCTATGGTGATTGCACAAGATACAGATTATGTCTTTCTTGATGAACCTCTTAATAACTTAGATATCAAACACTCTCTTCAGATCATGAAAGTTGTGCAGCAGTTAGCCCATGACATGAATAAAGCCATGGTGGTCGTGATTCATGATATTAATTTCGCGGCGTGTTACTCAGATGTCATATTGGCGCTTAAGAAAGGTAAAGTTGTGGCGAGTGGTGCGGTTGAAGATGTTATTCAAGCGTCTACGCTAGAGGACATCTACGAAACGCCATTTAACATCATAGAGTTAAACGGTAAGCGCATGTGTACTTATCATTAAGCGAGCTAGTTCGTTTTTAACGAGATCAATAGATAGGCGGGCTTACTTGGTGAGCTCGTCTATGATTGGGCATCGGCTCTCTGCATCTCCAGGACAAGAAGAAACCCAACCTTCAAGTTGCGTTTTGATCTCCATGAGGTGTGCAATTTTTTCTTCAACCTCTCTCAGTTTGTCCATGGTTCTTGCTTTTACTTCACTACTTTTGCGGTTGGGGTTATGAGCAAGTTGTACGAACTCTTTGCATTCTTGCAACGAAAAGCCTGCGCTTTTTGCGCGTGATACCAAGTTAAGCTCTTGAATATGATTATCTGAATATTCGCGATAGCCAGAGTCGCTACGCGCTGGTGGAGATATGATCCCTTTGTCTTCATATAATCGAATCGACTTAGATGAAAGCCCTGTGAGCTTCGCGACAGCACCAATATTCATGTTTAACCTCCATAACGTTTAAGGCGAGTATATACCGATGTTGTGGATAAGACACTCCTAAATAACAGTCAGTTACCTAGAGTCCCCTTACTCTTTAATCACTTCATGTGGTGGCACACCAAATGCCTTTTTGAAGGCATAAGTGAAGTTAGAAGGGTGGTGGTATCCGGCTTCATAGGCGGCTTCTGTTATCGTCACTAGGCCACGTTCCAAATGTTGCCTAGCAATCTCAAGACGTCGAAAACGAATGTAGCCGTTTATGGTCATATTAAGTGATTGTTTAAATCGGCGCTGCAGGTTTGAAACACTCATTGAGAATTGGCTCGCCAACTTTTCCAAGCGTAGTTCTTGATCAAGGTGAGTTTCAATATAGCTGACAATATCCTCAATCCGACCATCAATGTGTCGTTCAATACTGCTGTTTTTAGCACTGAAATTCTTAGGAATTTGCTTGGTGGCTTGATGTAATATTTGATAGATCAAGCTTTCGACCTCTAGCTTTTCTTGGAACTCTTGCGGTGTTTCTCTATTTGTTAACGTTTCGGCCAGCTCGCATAGCGTCTGGTTAGGCTCCAACTGTTGAAACGCCTGATGAGAGTTAAAAAAGGCTCGATGACTACAATTTTGCTCAAGGCGGGCCTCTAGCCATTGGGGCTTAACCAATATGTTGATCTTATTAATGAGGTTATCTTTGAGCAGTGAACGACGAAAATTTGCAGGTTTGAGTAAGTTCACCACTACACCCTTAGGGCCGTCGCTCGCGTCTAAATCAAATTGCAAATCGTCGTAGCCAAACGAGAGTCTACCTTCTAAAAGAATAGTGACCAGCAGTGAGGCGTGTGCAGTAGAAACAATATTCGAATCAATAAGTTCTAGACAACGCCCGCCATGAACAAAAATTTGATCATTGTACTGATATGATAGGAACTTACCTTCGGCCAGTTGAGTTTGACAAGGTTGGCCTTGCGTGACAATCCATTGTTTCTCTGTCGCCTCTAGTCTTTGGGTTAAAGCTATCTTGGCAATTTTAGTTCGTTTTGTTGTGACTTCCTGCATTTGACACTTCCTCATAACACTTGTGCGATTTCGCATAACCAAATCGCCTTTGTATTTATAAAACTCATGCTTATTATACCTGAGAATTATTATCATTAATATTTAGGAATGAAGTTATGGAAAGCCCTGCTTGTTCACCTATCAAGCTTTCAAGCCTTTGCCTTGCAGTGGGAATGGCGCTATCAACCCCTGTTTTAGCTCAAGATACTGAGTCACATTTTGAAGAGGTCGTTGTATGGGGAACGAAAGTTTCCAGCAACACTGAGTCGATGTTTGCGGACGACATGTCACTGAAGCAAGCGGATCATATGTCTGATTTACTGCGCGATATTCCCGGTGTAGATGTTGGTGGAACACACTCTGTGAATCAACGTATTACGATTCGTGGTTTGAGCGAAACCGATTTGGACATTCGTCTTGACGGTGCTTCTCAGCATGCGAGCATGTTCCATCATATTGGTAACTTGACGCTGAACCCTGACATTCTCAAATCTGCGGACATTCAGGTAGGTAATAACTCTGTGACTCAAAACGGGTTAGGCGGTTCGGTTTACTTTGAAACGAAAGACGCTCGTGACTTACTTCGTTACGATGAAAAGTTTGGTGCGCGTGTTTATGGCGGCTATGCATCTAACGACAACCAGCAAGGTTCGTTGACACTGTACGGACTTTTGTCCGAAAACATTGATGCGATGGTCTATGGCCATTACGTTACGCGTGATGATTTTGAAGATGGTGATGGCAATAAAACCTATGGTGCTGCAGGTGATGTTTACAACATTCTGGCTAAGCTGGGGTATGAACTAAATGACATCCATCGTTTTGAGCTCTCTTATGACATGTACCGAGACAGTGGAGATTACAGTCCGCGTCCTGATATGTCTGGTAGTGCAAATAATAGCCTGTCGAGCAAGTTACTTATCCCTACGGATTATGACCGCGATACCGTTACCTTGAGTTACGAGTTGCGAGGCGAACAACACCAAGGAAACGTCACTCTTTATAATACCGAGACAGAAATTAAACGTGACGAAACGGTGATGGCCCCTCGTTGGCCCTCGAACCGTTTATCAAAGAACACCGCCAAAAACCAAAACTTTGGTTTGAATGGCAAATTCCAGTCAGATGTTATGTTAGGTGAGTTTGATAATCGAGTCACTTATGGCTTCGACTACATGGATAAAACGTCTTCGAGTTACTACGGTAGTCGTAAGTTTATGGACGAATCGGCGATTTCAACCGCACTGTTTGTAGAAGATCAGTTCTTCTTCTCTGATGCCTTCTTTATTACCGCAGGTATGCGCTTTGATGATTACAAACGCAAAGCTGAGACAGGAACCAGTAATTATGATGATGTGACTTGGGCTCTAGCAGCAGAGTGGGCGGTGACTCAAGATTGGACGTTGTTTGCGAGTGCACGTTCTCTATTTAAAGGTCCAGAGCTAATGGAAACCTTTATTGCTTACCAAGACGTTGCATTTTTAGAGGATGGGCTAAAGCCAGAAACGGGATTGAACACGCAGGGTGGTGTTCGTTTTGATAAAACCTTTGATAAGCATTTCTTTGGGGCGAATATTACGGTATTCCAAACGGAAATTGATGATTACATTGCAGATCAGTACCAAAACGCGACTCAAACTTACCTGATTTACAACTTAGGTGATGTTGAGATTAAAGGCTTCGAAGCAAGTGCTTCTTATGGTTACGACAAGTTTAACAGCAAACTTTCTTACTCTAAGTCGGACACTAAAAACAAGAATACTGGTGGTCCTGTTGCTGGGGGCAATGGGCGTAGCATTGATATGGGTGATAGCATTGCTCTAACTTTGGATTACCAGTCAGACGCTTTAGAAACGATCTTCGGCTGGAACTCAATGTTTGTTCTAGAGGAAGACAACGTCTTTGATGGTCAGCCAAAGAAAGCAAGTTATGATGTACATAATCTATACGCTCAATGGGTGCCGTCTGATATTGATGGACTGTCGGTGACCTTTGGTATTGATAATGTATTTGACGAGTTGTACAGCTCTCATGCGTCTCGTTCGGGTACTGCACGTGGCTTCACGCTTGATGACTACGAGCCGGGTCGCAACTTCAAGCTCTCTGCAGCTTATCAATTCTAACAAGGTTCTTCATAGGACGTTTCAAAGTAACGAGTAAGTTCATGATTAAAGAAAGCACCCGAATAGATAGCGAACACGCTGACAAATACTTAGTGACACTTTGTCGGCATTTTGGACGAAAAGTTCCTGCTACTTGGAATGAAAATAGCGGTTTGGTGACATTTCCGACGGGAAAAGCTGAGTTTAACCTTTGTGCATCTAGCTTAACTATAACCTGTGAGGCGGATTCAGAAGAGAAACTGAATACGGTGAAGGCGATCATTTCATCGCATGTGGACATGTTTTCTCGTCGAGAAACACTAGCACTTAGCTGGGTTCGTTAGCGCTCGTTTAGGGATGCTGTGATAGAAATGGAATATTAAAAGCAAAAGCCCGCAATCTTATGATTTGCGGGCTTTTATTGTTTGAATGCTATTGCGCTTTCTCAGGCTCTAGGCTTTTTTTTTCCTGCTGCATTTTTGCTAGGAAGTAGATGTTAACGCAAGCAATAAAACCGTTAGTTAATACTACAGGCCAAGAATCAATCATTAGTCCGTAAGCGGTAAATAGCGCACAACCAATAAAGTTAAGGATACGAAGCTTAACAATATCTTTCATAGTTAGCGAAATAGCGACCATGATTGAAGCTGCATAACCTAAAATCTCAACCATATTCATGTCCATTTTTTGACCCTCTTAAAATCTGCCGAATTTTGTCGGTACCAATTCTTCTCATCTTGAGATTAATGAGGAAGCTCCATGCCTCGAATGGTCTTTTTTTGTTGTATGGACGCACTATATCAATGGAAAAACCGTGATAAAAGCCTCAAATCAAGGTTAAGAGAAGGTTAGCGATTACGCAAACGTTTAGGGCTGGAATTACTGATAATTTTACTTATTGTGTTGATTGATAATAACGATGACATTAATAGCTCAAACACCATTGAAAGTAAGGGAATATTTACATATGATTGAAAATGATAATTATTTTCAAGTGCTGTGTTTATGTATTTTATTATTAGCTTGCTCGTGTTTTTTTTGCTGTATATCAGAACAAAACCGAACTCGTGGTGTGCGGGGATTCATATCGTAAGCCACTTTTTTATCGTTGCATTTTGTCCTGCAATTTATGTTGTTCAATATTTAATCGTTACGTTTTTTTCGTCACCGCTATTGATTAAGCTGTCATCACGCTCCGGTGTATACAACATTCTCATTGCTTTTCTTCCATTATTGATCGCAACCGGCAGTCTGGCGTTTAGCTGAATGATTTCATCTCTCTTCTTTTCTTAAAACAACTACACTTAATTAGAATAAGGTATCAATTTCATATAATTATTCGATATCTACGCGTCAGCACATGTGTCACATTTCTGTGACTACGAGTAAGTTTTACTTATGTTGCTCGGTAGTAGGGTATTTATCGATTGTTTAATGATTCAATACTTAGTTTAATCGCATAAAGGTGTGCAGTATGCCGCACTAAATTAATAAGAAATTATCTAAAAAGGTTAATGGGAAACGTAAGCCATTAGCGGAGGTCAGATGAGTACGCACACGGTACCGCAGAGCGCGATTGTAAATGCTGTCAAAGGTGAAGTTTTGGTTTTGGGCCTGGATGGAAACGTTAAGGTCATAAAAGCGGGGGATGAGTTAAGACCTGGCGAGATTATTATCACAGAAAATAATGCTTCTCTCGACGTACAGATAAATAATGAGCTTTATCTGGTCGATGCAAATTGTGTTGCTTGTCTTCCTGTGCCTTCTTCTGAACCGTTAGAACCAGTATTGGTACAATCTCCAGTTAATGGCTTGGTGACTTTTGACCCAACGGCTATTGGAAGTGCTGACTTCGACGCCAACGATATTGCCGCTATCCAGCAAGCTATTTTAGACGGAGCTGACCCTACCGCTATCTTAGAAGCAACAGCTGCTGGCGCAGGTGCTGAAGGCTCGGCTAATGCTGGCTACGTGACGGTTGAATATAATAACCCGGAAGTACTCGCGTCTACTTTTTTTGAAACGTCTGCGACTCGCAGCGGAGAAGATGATCGCGACGAAGATGACGGTTTGAATGTCACGATCTTTGCTGATGGTGGGCAGTCACTGCAATCTAGCGTAACAGAAGGCTCAATTTCTCTATCTAGCTACCCGCAAACCATTTCTTCTAGTGTGCTGGTTGAAGCAGGGGATCTCGCACTTGATACTGCTTCATTTGTGCCTGAAACGTCCTCATTAGAGTCTTTGTTAACCGAGTTAAACAGTGACATTACCTCTGGTGGTCAGCCAGTAGCGTTCGTTTACGACGAAGCGCAAAATGCCATTATCGGCACTCAAGGTGGTAACGAAGTGCTTCGTATCGAGATCGAAGCGACATCTTTAGGCCGTGATTTAGAGTTAGAGGTCGTTACCACGATTAGCCAGGGTATTGACCATGTGGCGTCCATCGCTGATGGCCAAGTATCTATCGTCGGTGATCAAATCAATATCGCTTTTGACATTACAGGCGCAGATATTGGTGGTAATAGCATTCAAGCGCCTATCGATTTTACGACAACCGTTATTGATGGCGATGATCCTGCGCCGCAGAACGTTACTTTTGAAAACGTTGAATCTTCTTCTACACCAATGACTGGCACTTTTGTTGATATTGGTAGTGATCAATTGGCAACGGTCACGTTTAATCAAGAAGGACTTAGTCAGTTCGATGGCCTACTGAGTGATAATCAGGCGACAGAAGCGGTACTCTCTGAAGACGGCAGTACTATCACCTTGTCCATTGCGGGCTCGAATGAAACCGTCTTAACCATCAGTTTGAATACTGATGGTACCTACCAATTTGAGCAATTTAAGCCGTTAGAACAAACAAACGGTGAAGATACGATTGAGCTCTCTTTGCCAACCACAATCGTCGATTTCGACCAAGATACGGCAAGCAACACCTTTACGATGACCATCCTCGATGGCGATAATCCAGTGATTGAGAACGTGACGGGCTTGTCTTTAGACGAGGCGGGGGTTGACCAAGGTTCACAGGAAGGCGCGGCAGTAACAAGTGGTACTGGGTCGATCACGACAGCGGTCGGAAGTGACATCATTGATCACTATGAGTTGGAACCTACAGAGTTCAATGTTGGTGGAGAACTCCAATCTCAAGGGCAGGTTGTTCAACTAGAACTAGCGTCCGAGAGTAACGGCGTACGTACTTACGAAGGCTTCATCGAGCTGGATGGTGTGCGTATTACCGTATTTGATGTGGCGATTGATGCACCTGCATTGGGCGAATACCAATTCAACTTGTATGAACAACTTGACCATACGGGTGCTAACGATGACTCGCTCACTTTCTCACTGCCAGTTTACGCGGTAGATGCGGATGGTGACCGCTCCTCTATTACCGAAGGTTCGAACACACCAGAAGCTGCGCAAATTGTCATTCAAGTTCAAGATGACGTTCCTTCGATTGATGGCGTTGATGCGCTAGCCGTCGATGAAGACGATTTATCAAGCATTGGCTCCGATCAAAGCGACTCTGTGTTCGCGCAAGGTAGCTTCACGACGACTCAGGGCTCAGACCGTGTTGTAAGTTATCAATTAGAGAGCGGCACTGATCCACTCAATGGGTTGGAATCGCAGGGGCGATCTATCTCTCTGACGGAAACAACCAATTCAGATGGCAGCTTTACCTATTCTGCAACGGCAGAAGGGGACGCTATCTTCACCTTACAAGTGAACCCTGACGGTTCTTATTCATTTACCCTTGAAGGTCCAATCGATCATGCTGTGGGTGGTGATAGCTTAACTCTAGACTTCACTATTGTCGCAACGGACTTTGACGGTGACACCAGTTCACTTGTTCTACCGGTAACCATTGCCGATGATGTGCCAACCATTAATGACGTTGTCGCTCTTACCGTCGATGAAGATGACTTAAGTTTGGTAGGCTCTGACCAATCACAGTCAACGCTGGTCGAAGGTCAGTTTACGACAACTCAAGGTTCTGATGGCGTCGTACAGTATCAGTTGGATGTAAACGCTGATTCTTTAAATGGCCTGCAATCTCAAGGTCAAACCGTTTCCATTGCCGAAACGCAAAATGCAGATGGCAGTTACACCTACAGCGCAACGGCAAATGGCAGTGCAGTTTTCACATTAATTTTGAATACCGATGGCTCGTACAGTTTTGAGCTGCAAGGTCCAATTGACCATGCGGCAAATAGCGACAGCTTAACCCTTGATTTTAGCGTTATTGCTACAGACTTCGATGGTGACACAAGCCAAATCGTATTGCCTGTTACCATCGTGGATGATAAGCCAACTATTACCGATGTTGATGCGATTACTGTTGATGAAGATGATTTAGGCACGATTGG